>CAIXSE010000641.1 GCA_903921965.1 uncultured Thermoleophilia bacterium
GCCGCGCCGCTCAGCCGGCGCTGCCGCAGCAGCGCTTGTACTTCCGGCCGCTGCCGCAGGGGCACGGGTCGTTGCGGCCCGTGGCGCGCGCCTCCTCGGCGAGGAGGGCCATGACCTCCGGCGCCTCGCCGCCCCGGGCGAGGATCTGCGCCATGAGGCGCATCGGCCGCTCCGTGTGCGCGAAGAACGCCTTGAGCCCGGCGCACAGCCAGTTGAGGCCGGGCTCGCCGTCGCTCGTCAGCAGCAGCCGGTTCTTGGGGCACTCGCCGTTGCAGGCGAAGAGGAAGGCGCACTCGCGGCAGAACGCGGGCAGCGTCTCCTGCTTGGCCCGCCCGAAGGCGCGCTGGCGCTCGCCGTTCACGAGGTCGGCCTCGGCGATCTCGAGGATGTTGCCGAGCAGGTAGCGCGGGTCGACGAAGTGGTCGCAGGAGTACAGATCGCCGGTGTGCTCCAGCGCCAGGGCGTCGCCGCAGGTGGGCCGCAGGACGCACACCCCGCCGGCGCCGTGCACGTAGGCGCCCAGCACGGCGTCGAAGAACTGCACGAAGACCTCGCCCACGTCGCGCCGCACCCACTCGTCGAACAGCGCGTTGAGAAAGCGTCCGTAGGCCTCGGGCGCGACGCTGCGGTCGGTGACCGTGCCCGCCTGCGGCGGCCCGGCCCGCCCCGGTCCCCAGGCGCCCTCCCACGACGGCGGCGCAGCGACCTCCACGATCGGTATCAGCTGGATGAAGCGCGCCCCCAGCTCGTCGCGGAAGAAGCGGTACACGTCCAGCGGGTGGCCGGCGTTGGCCGCGTTGACGGTGCAGAGCACGTTGAACTCCACGCCGTGCTCCTGCAGCCTGCGGGCGGCGGCCACGACGCGGTCGAAGACCGGGTGGCCGCCGGCGTCGTGCCGGTAGGCGTCGTGCAGCTCCCGCGGGCCGTCGAGGCTGAGCCCGACGAGGTAGTCGTTCTCGGCGAGGAAGCGGCACCACTCGTCGTCGAGCAGCACGCCGTTCGTCTGCAGGGTGCGCTCGACGGCCATGCCGGCGGGCACGAGGCGGACCTCCGCCGCGCGTGCCCGCCGGAAGAAGTCGAGCCCCATCAGGGTCGGCTCGCCGCCCTGCCAGGCGAGCGTGACCTGCGGGACCTGCTGGGCGCTCGCCGTCTGCGCGACGCAGGCCTCCATGACCTCGTCGCCCATGCGGAAGTCGCTGCCGGGGTACAGCCCGTCCTTCTCGAGGAAGAAGCAGTAGTCGCAGCGCAGGTTGCAGCGCGCCCCGGTGGGCTTGGCCATGACGTGGAAGGCGGGGACGGGCGGCGTGGTCATGACCCGCATGGTACGACAGCGCCGCCCGCCCCTGCCACGCGTGGTCAGCCGGTCACCAGGTCGCCGGCCGGCGCCGTCCGGGCCGCGGTGCGCCACGTCCAGGCCGAGCGCGCGATCAGCACGCAGCCCAGGGTCTCGACGGCGGCGATGAACGCGTAGTGCGGCTCGGCCGGCGAGCCCATGCCCCAGACGTAGACGACGGTGAATGCCGCGGCCGCGAGGTTCGCCCAGCGCGCCGCCCGCTGCGGGAGCACCAGGGAGAGCAGCACCATGGCGATGGGGACCTCGGTGAGGACGGCGGCGAGCAGCAGGAAGCCCGGGGTGATGGCGATCTCCCCGGCTCGCCCGGCCAGGATCTGCTGCAGGTTCCCCGCGCTCATGAACGACAGCACGTCGGCGACGATCATGTTCAGCATCACGAAGACCCACAGCAGCGCCAGGCGGATCCTGTTCTCGGTGTCGGGGGTGGTCATGTGTGCTCCTCTCCGGGTGGAACTAACGGTGTTAGTTTTCTACGTCGCACAGCTTGGACTAACAGTGTTAGTATGTCAAGTGCCGCGCCGGGACCGCCGGCGCGACGGGCCGGAGGAGGCGCGACGGCGGCACCGACCACAGGCGGAGGCTCTCGGCGGGAGAAGCTCGACAGGGAGCGCGTGCTGCGCGCGGCGATGGCGCTCGCCGACGAGCGCGGCATGGAGGCCGTCACCATGCGCGAGCTGGGCCGCCGGCTCGGCGTCGAGGCGGCCTCGCTCTACAACCACGTCGCCGGCAAGGACGACCTGCTCGACGGCATCGTGGAGCTGGTCGTGGCCCGGATCGACGTGCCCGACGGCGCCACCGGCTGGAAGGAGGCCATGCGGCGCCGGGCCGTCTCGGCGAGGGCCGTCTTCTCGCGACATCCCTGGGCGGCGGCGCTCATCGACTCGCGGGGACGCAGCGGCGCCGCGAGCCTCTTCTACGCGGACCGGGTCCTCGGGGCGCTGCTGGGGGCGGGGTTCTCGCCGGCCGACGCCGCCAACGCCTTCCTGGCCCTCGACAGCTACATCTTCGGCTTCGAGCGCCAGCGGGCCAATCTCTCGCTGGACGGCGACGTGGACACCACCGCGGCGGCGCAGGAGCTCCTGGACGCGGCCCCGCCGGGGGCGTACCCGGCACTGGTGCGCGTCGCCACGGAGTACGCCTCGACGCCCTACGACGAGGAGGCCGCCTTCGCGTTCGGCCTCGACCTGATCCTCGACGGCCTGGAGAGGCTGCTCGAGTCCGATAGCATCGCCGGCAGGCGCCCGCCGCCGGCGGGCCGGAGCTGAGGAGACAGCGGTGAAAGAGGAAGTGAAGTACTACCCCTTCAAGATCGGGGGGGTCGAGCAGACCTGGCCCAACGTGCACCCGGGGACGCCGAAGTACGCGGCCGGCATCGTGGTGGGCAACCTCGCCTTCCTGTCCGGTATGACGCCGCAGAGCACCGAGGACGGCTCGTGCCTCACCGTCGGCGTGCACGACCAGGTGTTCGCCTGTCTCGACAAGGTGCGCGCAGTGCTCGAAGAGATGGGCAGCTCCATGGAGAACGTCGTGAAGACGGTGATCCTGCTCAAGGACCTCGAGTATTACCAGCAGATGCGTGCCGCGGAGCTGGAGTACTACCAGCAGTACGCGCCGCGCCTGGTCAAGGAGCCGCCGGCCAGCACCTACGTGCAGCCGGCGATCCTCGCGCGCCCCGAGTTCCTCGTGGAGTTCGACGTGACGGCGGTCATCGAGAGGGCGTGAGCGGTCGGCGGCACCGGACGGCGGGGGACGGGTCCCGGCCACGGTCTTCGGAAGAGGGAGGCGAGTGATGCTCATCGAGCTGCACGACGGCGACGGCACGCCGGTCTACATCAATCCGCGCTACGTCATCGCCGTGCGTGAGGAGACGCACCGAGGGCGCCCCGGCGTCGCTTCGGAGGGCGAGTACCGCGACACGCTGGTGATGACGACGAAGCACGAGTTCAACGTGCGGGAGACGCCGGACGTGGTGGCGCGTGAGCTCGCCCGCGCGTCCCGGGAGTCGGGCGCCGGCGGCGAGGGGGGCCCGGAGGCCGGCTGACGCGCACCCCGCAGGTTGACCACCGTCAAGCGTCCGCGCGCGCCGGCCGGGGTACCCACAGGTCAGACGCAGACCTCGAGCGCCAGCCGCACGGCGGGCGCTCCGACGAACGGAGACCCCATGCAGACGATCACCGCCGACCAGATCGCAGTGGCCGACAACCCGCACGGCGTCGACGTGCGCCACCTCTACCGCAACCCGCACGTCATGGTCTCGCAGGTCACGCTGGAGCCGGGTGAGGTGGTCAAGCCGCACAAGGCGCCGGTGGACGTCTTCTTCTACGTGGTGGAAGGCGCGCCGAGCATCGAGGTCGAGGGCGAGACGGTGACCGTCGAGGCGGGGACGCTGGTGCCCAGCGAGGCCGGGCACCTGCACGCGATCCGCAACGAGGGCATCGGGCGCGTGCGCTTCCTGGTGGTCAAGACGCCGAACCCGAAGGCCTGACGCGTGGCGGGGGGCCGGGGCCGCTCTGCGGCCCCGGCCCCCTGCGCGTACGGCGCCGCGTGCGTCAGGACGCGTCGCGCTGCGCCGCGAGCCGGACGGGGCGTGCGCCGGCCGTGTCCCGCGCCGGGGCCGCGTCGTGTGCGGCGGCGCCGGCGGTCAGCGGCGCGGTGCGCAGCAGGGCCACGCCGAGCCACGCCAGCCACGCGATCTGCAGCACGCCGAACAGGTAGGCGAGGTCGCGCAGCGGCGGCGCGACGGAGAGCAGGCCGGCGCCGCCGACGACCACGCCGAGCCAGACCAGCGGCCGGGAGAGCGTCCGCGTGCGCAGGGCGGCGACGCTCACGAGCAGCACCCACAGGCCGCCGAGGAGCTCGCCGCCGGCCCCGCCGAGCCCCTGCGACACCGGTTCGACGGCCTGCCAGACCGCCGCGGCCTGCGCCGGGTAGGAGCCGCTCAGCCCGACGACGGCGTCGACGCCGGCGTTGAAGACGAGCCCGCCGGCGACGAGCATCACGGCCCAGACGAGGCCCACGACCGTGGCGGTCTGGGCCAGCAGCGGTGCGCCCGCCTTCAGGCGCCGGTGGAGCGCCAGGGCCAGGACGGCCAGCACGACGCCGAACAGCACGTAGGTGACCAGCTCCATGACCCGCATGCCGTCCTGTTCGGCCACGAGCACGGCGACCTTCTTCGCGGGGGCGGTCACGCTCTGGTAGTCGGAGAAGACGAGGAAGTACGGCATGGCCACCAGGTAGGCGGCGGCCAGGTACAACGCGGCCCAGCCTCCCGCCTTCTGGTCCCGCGCGATCCCCCCGGTCTGGGTCTTCATCGTGTCCCTCCTGTCGAGACGTCGTCGCGCTGGTCGCCGGCGGCGGTGCGCTGTAGACTTACGACGTAAGCATAAGACTTACAACGTAAGTGTCAAGCATCCGACTCGTGCGAGGATTGCGCCCATGCCGAGACGCCAGCCGCCTGACCCCGACGCCAGGGCCCCGCTCACCAGGGAGAGCGTGCTGCGCGCCGCCGTCGCGCTCGCCGACGAGCGCGGGCTCGGCGCGCTCACCATGCGCGAGCTCGGGCAGCGGCTGGGGGTCGAGGCGATGTCGCTGTACAACCACGTCGCCAACAAGGACGACCTCCTCGACGGCATGGTCGACCTCGTGGTCGCCGAGATCGAGCTGCCCGCGACCGTGGCCGACTGGCGGGAGGCCATGCGCCGACGGGCTCTCTCCGCGCGGGCCGTCTTCGCGCGCCACCCGTGGGCCGCGGCCCTCGTCGACTCGCGGGAGAGCAGCGGCCCGGCGCGCCTGCGCTACCTCGAGTGGGTCCTCGGGACCCTGCGGCTGGCCGGGTTCCCCATCGCCACGGCGCTCCGGGTGTTCTCCCTGCTCGACAGCTACATCTACGGGTTCGGCCGGCAGCAGCTCAACATGGCGGCCGGGGGGGAGGCCGAGCCCGAGGCCATGGCGGAGGCCTTCATGCAGGCGCTGCCCGCCGACGAGTACCCGTACCTTCGCGAGGCGGTCGTGTCCGCGATGGCCGGCGGGTACGACGACGCCGCCGACTTCGCCTTCGGCCTCGAGCTCATCCTCGACGGGCTGCAGGCGCTGCTGGACCGCACGGCCACGTAGACCGTGAGTGCCCGGTGCCCTTTGGCGGCCATCCGGGGAAGAAGGCCCCCAGTGTGCATCCATCCCAGGACCCGAGGAGGCACGGCGTGTCTCAGACAGTCGACTTCACCAGCGTGTCCACGGACGGTCTCGAGTCCTCGCCGGTCGCGGACGCGCTCGCCGGGCTCCGCGCCAACGAGGCCCGGTACTTCTGGAACAGGTACAAGCACGAGTTCGTGGTCGTGCCGGCGGGCGAGAGCCGCGACACCCTGGACTACGTGGCGCGCATCCTCAAGCAGGAGCGCGACATCGCGATCGCCGCGCGGCCGCTGCAGACGTCGCGCTTCCAGGTGGAGGACATCCGCTGGGCGTACGTGTTCTACGAGAGCGGTCTCTCGGTCAACGTCCTCTACACGGTCGGCGACCCCAGGAAGCGGGCCGTGGGCTTCAAACTCTCGGAGGGCATGGAGGTCCCCGCGGAGCTCGAGGGGAGGTTCAAGTTCGCGCGGCAGAAGTCGAAGCTCGCCGGGACGATCCGCGGCTCGTTCTTCGTGATCAAGGGCGAGTACTGACCGCGCGGATCCGGCGGGCGACCGCCGCTGTGGCGCGCGAGGCCCCGGGCGAGGTCGCGGAACGGCTTGTCGGGCCCGATGGTCTCGTCGCGGTGGTGCGGCCCCGAGCCGGAGATCAGCACGACCGCGGGGAACGGGCCGTCACCGGCCGCTCGCCCATCCCTGCACGAGCGCACCGGTGGGACGTCTCAGAAGAACACCAGGCCCAGGGTGATCCCCACCAGGACCCAGGCGAGGCCGAGCGAGGCGACGATGATGCCGGCCAGGCCGTAGCCGCTGCGCGTGCGGCGCCGGCCGGCGATGCTCACCACGAGCCCGGCTGCCCAGAGGGCGAGGGCGACCGGCGATACCGCGGGAAAGGCCGCCACCACCCAGCCCGCGGCGGCCGCGCCCAGTCCGTACTTGCCCCAGTCACGCTGCGTCACTCGTGCTCCGGCCCGTGGTGTCGCTTGCGCCCGCCCGCACCCGCCTCGCTGCCGAAGGATACCGCGGGCGCCGGGGGGCACGGGCCGGCTGCGCGCGGCGGCGGGCGAGACGCTTCAGGCCGTGGTGATGAACCGCTCGACGGCCCGGCTCACGGCGTCCGCGCGGATCGACTCGAAGCGGTCGAAGCTGTGCTGGGCGCCGGGCAGTTCGGCGTACACGGTCCGCTGGGGCGAGCTGGCGCGCAGCCGCTCCGCGAACGCGCGGGCGTGCGACGGCGGGACCAGGATGTCGTTCCGACCGTGGATCACGAGGGTCGGGGGGAACGGCCGCAGCGGCACGAGGCGGCCGTAGTAGCCGTACCTGCCGACGATGCCTGCGATCCCCGGCGCACCGGCGTTGACCGCGTCGACGGCCAGGTAGGCGCCGGCCGAGCTGCCGACGAGGAAGATGCGCTCGGGGTCGCCGCCGTACTCCTGCGCGTGGGCTCGAACCCACGCGATCGCGGCCAGCACGTCGGCGAGCTGCTCCTCGTAGGCTACGCTCGGCTGCAGCCGGTAATCCGCGCTCGCGCAGAGCATGCCGCGCCCGGCGAGGTGCCCGATGAGCGGCCGCGCCTCACGGCGCTTGTCACCCCACCTGAAGGCGCCGCCGTGGAGGTGCAGCACCACCGGGGAGCCTTCCGGCCGGTCCTGGTGGTGGTAGACGTCCAGGGTGCGGTACGCGCCCTCGCCGTAGGCGAGGCCGGCGACCCGCACGACATCGCGCCGGACCGCCGGCAGCGGCGCGAGCAGGATCCGCCGCCACGGCCGAGTCGCCGGCGGCTCGTGCAGCGCGGCGTCCGCCCGGAGCGACTGCCTGACGACCGCCGCGAGCGCGGCGAGCACGGCGAGCGCTGCGGCCGCTACGGCGACGCCGCCCGCCGAGGCGAGGCCGTCCAGCGCCAGGGCTGCGGCCGTCGCCGCGACCAGAAGGTAGACGGCGAGGAACGGCAGCCCTCCGGCCAGAAGTCCCGGCAGGTGGGCGAACGGGCCGAACCGCCGCCACCTGGTGAGGGCGCAGGCGGCGCTCCAGCCGAGCGCCGCGACCGTGACCAGGTACCAGACGGGCATCAGGCGCCGCCCGGGGCCGCCGCTCGCCGCCCGGCGCTCAGCTCGCCCCCGTCCCTCCGGCCTCGCCGGCCACGCGGCGCCTCCTGCCTCGGGCGGTCCCTCCGAGGAGCAGCGCCACCCCGGCGAGCCCCATCAGGCTGGCGGCCACGTACATGGCCGGGAAGCCGAACGCCTGGGCCGTCACCCCCCACACGATGGACCCGACGCTGATGCCGAGGTCCATGGCGGTGCCGAAGGTGCCCATGGCGGCGCCGCGCTCCTGCGGCTTCGCCCGGTCGATCGTCAGCGCCATGATCGTGGGCTGGGCGGCGCCGACGCCGATCGCGTACAGCACGGCGACGACGAGCAGCGTGGTCATGCTCTTCGCCTGCGAGAGCACGAGCAGGGCGACGAAGGTGAACAGCAGACCCGGGGCGATCACCGCGACCCTCCCGCGCTTGTCCGACACACGTCCGAGCGGACCGCGGATCACCAGCACGACCACCGAGAAGACGGTGAAGAACAGGCCGGGGTTGCCGAGCTTGGCCTCCTCGGCGAAGAGAGGGAGCAGGGCGACCACCGAGGCGTAGGTCAGCGCGTTGGTGAACAGCACCGCGGCGGGGAAGAGCGCCGAGGGGAGGATGAAGCTGCGCCAGCCGCTGAGGGCGGCCCCGTGACCGGGCTCGCGGCGGGGCTCGGCGATGCCGGCCGTGGTCAGCGCCGCCGCGGCCGACAGCACCATGGCCGCCACGAACAGCGCCCCGTAGCCCGTCCGGCCCACGAGGAAGACGCCGAGCGCCGGGCCGATCGCCATGGCCACGTTCATGCCCACGCCGAAGTAGCCCATGGCCTCGCCGCGGCGGGAGAGCGGGGCGAGGTCGGCGGCCAGCGCGCTCGCCGCGGTGCCGAACGCGGCCCAGCCGACACCGTGCAGGACGCGCACGGCCATCAGCAGCGGCACCGTGTGCGCGGGCTCGTAGAGCAGGGAGCTCAGGGCCGTGATGACCGCGCCCGCCAGCATGATGCCCTTCTTGGCCCGCCGGTCCGAGAGGCGCCCGATCCAGGGTCGCAGGATGACGGCGGTGAGCGTGAAGCAGGCGAGGACGATGCCCGCGTCCGAGACGCTGCCGCCGATGGCCACCACGTAGAGCGGCAGCGTCGCCAGCAGCAGGTACATGCTGGTGAACGAGAACAGGTTCGCCACCGTGGCGAGCGTGAAGTTGCGGCTGAAGATGCGGTCCGCCGGACCGGCCATGCTCACCTTCGATCGTAGGGAGCGCTGCGCGAGAGCGTCGCGCGCGGTGCAGGCGTCAGCATAGCGCTCCTGCTCGTGTTTGTAGCGCCCGGCCGGGGAGCGGGGGCGACCGTGCCGGCGCCGGCCGGGCGAGATACGGGACGCCGCCGGGGCTCCGCTCAGAGTCCGCCGAGGAGCTCGCGCAGCGCGGCCGTGTAGGAGTCGAGTGCGGCGCGGCCCCGGTGCGTCAGCGCGACGGTGGTCTTCGACCAGATGCCGTGGCCGGTCTTCTCGCTGGCGACGTACCCCGCCTCTTCGAGCTTGCGGAGGTGCGTGAGCAGGTTGCCGGGCGTGAGCCCGAGCATCTCCTGCAGCCGTGGGAAGGACAGCTCGTCGCCGTCCGGCAGGCTCGCCAGCGTGACGACGATGCGCAGGCGCGCGGGCGCGTGGATCAGCGGGTCGAGGACGTCGTCCGTCACTGCCGGCGCTGCCGGAACTGGACGGCGGCCAGCACGAGGATGACTACGAAGCCGCCGACGCCTGCGTACAGCCAGACGCCGATCGGTCCCGCGAAGGCGCTTCCCGCCAGAACGGCGATCACGGCGATCGCGACGCAGAGCGTCTGCACGTCGTCGCGGACCGCCGCGAACACGCCGCCGCCGGCGACCAGGACGATCGGCGAGACGACCGCCGGATACACGCCGTAGACGATCGCCCAGCTGACGCCGAGGTAGCGCAGCGCGCCCTGGAAGACCACGGCCGCGATGTAGGCCGAGCCCATGGCCGCGCCGAGGTAGGTCTCCTGTCGCCTCGAACGCCCGCTGACCCCTCTCCGCGCGCGCCCCGGCCTGGTGACGATGCTCCCGGCGACCGCCGCGACGGCGATCAGGGAGAAGATGGTCACAAGGGCCCAGCCCGTCGGTCCCGTGTAGGGGTGTTGCCCCCGGACCGAGAGCCAGAGGGTGCCGTAGATGGCCAGCCAGATGACCGCCGTGGCCAGGGTGAGCCAGGGCGAGTGCCAGAAGCCGAACTGGCGCCTGGCCTCGCGGCTGGTCTGCTCGATCAGCTGCGCCGCTTCCTCAGGACCGAGTCCGGCCTCGTCGTCAGCGGCGCTCTCATCCGTCTGGTGTGGCTCCGGCATGGCGCACGCTCCGCGAGGACGTTTACTTTGCGTCACAAAGCTACGCCGCTCCGGGGCGCGACGTCAAGGCCGTCGCGAGCCGCGGCGGCGGACCGTCGCTGACTGCGGCGCGGTCCCCGCCCGGCCCCGACCGCCGGCCGGCGCGCAGCCGTGCCCGGAGTCGCGCGCTGCCGGGCCGGTGAGCGTGAGCTGCGGCCGGCTCAGAAGAAGGCCAGCCCCAGGGTGATCCCGACCGCGACCCAGGCGAGGCCGAGTGAGGCGAGGACGACCCCGGCCAGGCCGTAGCCGCTCCGCGTGCGGCGCCGCGACTGCGCGACCACGACGACGGCCTCGGAGCGGAGACGGGTCGTCTTGATACACTGGCCGTCCAGTGACGGCATCGCCTGCCGCGTTCCGCCCGCTGGTCGTGCCGCATCCCGCTCGAAGGTCAGAGGCAGGTGGTCGCGGGTGCAAGCGGTGGTCTGCACCAGATACGGTCCCCCGGAGGTGCTCGAGCTCGTCGACCTTGCGGTCCCGGCGCCGCGGCGGGGCGAGGTGCGCGTGCGGGTCCGCGCCACGGCCGTCACCTCGAGCGACACCTACGTCCGCGGGCTGAGGCTCGGCCCGCTCTACCGGCTCATGGCTCGGCTCGCCCTGGGGTGGAGCGCACCGAGGCAGCCCGTCCTCGGCATGGTGCTCTCCGGCGAGATCGATGCCGTCGGCGAGGGCGTCTCGGCGTTCGCGCCGGGCGACCGGGTCTTCGGCTTCGACCGGCACAGGTTCGGCGCGTACGCGCAGTACGTGTGCTGGCCCGCCGGCGGCCTGCTGGCGACGCGTCCGCCCGGCATGACCGACGAGGATGCCGCCGCCGTCCCCTACGGCGGCCTGCTCGCGCTGCACTTCCTGCGCAAGGCGCGGGTCGCACGGGGACACGATGTCCTCATCTACGGAGCGTCGGGCGCCGTCGGCACCTCCGCCGTCCAGCTCGCCCGGCACTTCGGCGCCCGGGTCACCGGCGTCTGCGGGCCGGCCAACGTCGAGCTGGTGCGTTCCCTCGGGGCGGTCCAGGTCGTCGACTACACGCGCGAGGACTTCACCGCGGGACCGGGGCGGTACGACGTCGTGCTCGACGCGGTCGGCAAGGCGAAGAGCGCGGCGGCCCTCGAACGCTGCGCCCGGGTGCTGTCGCCCGGCGGGCGCTGCATCTCGGTCGACGACGGGACCCCGAAGCTGCTGCGCGGGGATCTGGCCCTCCTCGGCGAGCTGGCGGGATCGGGTGAGCTGCAACCCGTGGTCGACCGGCGCTATCCGCTCGCCGGGATCGTCGAGGCGCACAGGTATGTCGAGCAGGGGCACAAGCGTGGCAACGTGGTCGTCACGGTGCCGTGACGCGGTCTCGCGACGCGCGTCCGGCTACCGCGCCGGAGCGCCGTGCGGGGCGGCCGGCATGCCGTCCCTGGACACGCCGTGTTCTGCCGCCTCCTTCTGCCACCAGGAGGCCGCGCCTCTCATGACCGTCGGCGGGTCCCCGGTCGAGCCCTTGTGCCGGGGACTCACCGACCGCCCTGGTCCTCTGCCGCCACAGCCGGCCTGTTCGGCGGGACTGACGGCACCGCGGGAGGTCTGAAGCCCACAGCGCTTCGACTCGGGCGCTGTGGGCTTCGATGCCGGCGCCACCACGCGGTCCTGAGCCCGGTCATGCCCGACAAGGCCGGACGCCATGGATCGCATGACGGACCCCTCCAGTCATCGGCTCGTACGGGTCGCCGGCCGTGATCGTCGTGGCTGTCGAGGGACCTCCTCGCCGCCGCCGGTGCAGGGCCATCGGCGCCGCGGGCCTGAGCCTGCACCCGAGGCGCCGGGCTCGATCGCGTGACGTCGTCGCCGCCGAGGGGAGGCCGCGGTGTGCGGCGGCTCGTGGGGCCAGAGCTCCGCTCGTCCGCCGGAGCCGCGCACGGCCTCGCATGCCGAGTTGCCTACGTGCCGGCAGGTCGTGGTATCCTATGCCAGCCGCTGCAGAGGGAAATCCCTGCACATCGGCCCTTTCTGCCCTCGTAGCTCAGTGGATAGAGCACAGGTTTCCTAA
>CAIXSE010000642.1 GCA_903921965.1 uncultured Thermoleophilia bacterium
ATGTAGTGGTACAGCTGGCCCATGGACATGCCGCTAGCACGCGCGATGTCCCTGATCGAGCAGCCGTGGAAGCCCTTCTCGAACAGGACCGTGCTCGCGCCCTCGACGATCTGCCGGCGGCGCAGCTCGGTGAGCTCCCGGTCCTGCGAGCTCGCCGGGAGCTCGCGCCCGGCCACGCGCTCCTGCATATCGGTCAGCGCGCGGCCGGTCGCACCCATGGCCGCCGGATCGCTCGCGGTCAGCGGATCGCTCACGACGTCACCTTCCCTCGTGTCTCGCTCGTCGGCCGCCGCCCTACCTGATCTCGTCCTCTTCCCAGCCACCGTCGACGCGCGGACGGACGACCTTGCCCTTCTTCTCCGCGGCACGGACCTTGTCGGCCTCCTCGTGCGCCCACTCCCAGTACTTGTTCTCGTGCGGGGAGTGCTCGGTGGCGGTGACGTACATCTCGGAGGAGAAGGCGTTGCGCAGCTCGTTGGAGATGTCCTCCTTCCACGGCTTGCGCAGCTGCTGCGTCGTGATGCGCCGGGTCACGCGCGAGCCCGTGCGCATGATGAGCTCGGCGATCTCCCAGGCGCGCGCGTACGCGGCCTCGGTGTCGGGCAGGATCTCGTTGACCATGCCGAGGGCGAGCGCCTTGCGCGCGGTGATGACCTCGCCGGTCAGCTCGGCGTACGCGTACCGCTTGCGGCCCATGAGCTCACGCCACGCGGTCTGGATGCCGTCGCCGGGGACCATGTTGACGCGGAAGTGCATCTCCGTCGTCCACGCGTCCTCGGTGCACAGGGTGATGTCGCAGAACAGCGGGATGTCGGTGTGGAAGGCGGCGCCGTTCCAGATGCCGATGGTGGGCACCTGCAGGTCGAAGATCTGGCCTTCGATGTTCTTGGTGCCGTCGAGGTACTGGTACTCGTACAGCTTCCAGGCGTCGTCGCCCTGCGACTCGAACTCCTTCGTCTCCTCGTCCTTCTTGAGGCTGGCCTTGCCCATGCTCTTGATGAAGTCCTTGCCGGTGCCGCCGAGGATGATCACCTCGTTGTCCAGGTCGCGGCCCGCCAGGTCGAAGAACACGTGCAGGCCCTGGTGCGCCGGGGCGCCCCACTGCATGCTGTCGCCGTCGGTGTGCAGGCGCGCCTCGAGGATGCCGTTCTCGCGTTTCATGAGCAGGAAGTGCCTGCACATCTCGCTGTACTCTTCGAACGGCACGAAGGGGATCGTCCCCAGCTCGCTCGGCGGGATCTCCCTGCGCTTGCCGGCGTCGGACTCGTAGTTGGCCCTGATCATCTCGCGCGACCTCCCCGACTGGGTCTGTGTGGTCCGGGTGCCGACCGGCCGGCGCGGCTCGCCGGGCGGCGGATGCGTCGCGATTGCCCTAGATAGAGCGCTCGCTCTACGGTATACTCACCCGCAGCCTCCCCGGTGTCAAGCACTCCGGACAGACGGCTGAGCATTCCGAGACCGCACGCCGGCGCAGACGCGCCACACACGCGAGAAGGAGTCCCTGTGGAGATCCGCTTCGACAACCAGGTCGCCGTCGTCACCGGCTCGGCGCGCGGCATCGGCTACCAGATCGCCGACATCCTCGTGAGCAGCGGCGCCAGGGTCGCGATGGTGGACATCCTCGAGGACCGCCTCGCGGCGTCGGCGGCCGAGCTGGCGAAGAAGGGCGAGGTCCGCGCCTACCCGCAGGACCTGCGCAGGATCGCCGAGATCAAACCGCTCGTCGAGAGGATCCGCGCCGAGATGGGCGAGATCGACGTGCTCATCCAGCCGGCCGCGGTGGGCCCGCAGTGCTACGCCGAGGACGTCACCGAGGAGGAGTGGGACGACGTCTTCGCCATCAACGCCAAGGCGCTCTTCTTCGTGATGCGCGAGGTGGTCGGCCAGTCGATGAAGCCGCGGAGGAAGGGCGCCGTCGTGAACTTCGCCTCCATCGCCGGCATCGTCGGCATGCGCAAGCCGCTGTGCTCGCCGATCTACAGCGGCAGCAAGGGCGCGGCCGCGGCGATCACCCGTCAGGCCGCCATGGAGTGGGCCGAGTACGGCATCACTGTGAACGGCATCGCCTCGGGCGGCGTGCTCACGGAGATGACGCTCGGCCTCATCGGCGACAGCATGGACAGGGCGACCGCGCTCGTGCCCCTCGGCCGCCTCTCGCAGCCGGAGGAGGTCGCCTCCCTCGCCGTGTACTACGCCGGCCCGCTGGCCGCCAACATCACCGGCCAGATCGTCGTCATCGACGGCGGCGGCTACGGCGCCCAGGCCGACCCCGGCTACCTCACCGACGAGCAGATCGCGGCGTATGCACGCCGCTGACCCCGACAGACCCCGGACGCCGGCGGCGCGGGACGCGGCCGACGCCGCGCCGGTCACCGCCGGCGGCCGCCGCTGGATCGCGCTGGCCGGCTGCGTGGCCGCCAGCCTGTGCGCCGGCATCGGCTACGCCTGGAGCGTGTTCCAGAAGCCGCTGGCGGCCGGGGCCGGCTGGTCGGCCGCCGACATCGCCCTGAGCTTCACCCTGCTGCTCGGCGCCGGCGCCGTGGCCAGCATCGTCGCCGGCAAGGTCCAGCAGTACGTGAAGCCGCGCACCGTCATCCTGGCCGGCGGTGCGCTCATCGCCGTCGGGCTCGTCTGCCTGGCGTCCGTGCACTCGCTGGCCGGCGTGTACGCCTTCTCGTTCGTCGCCGGCCTCGGCATGGGCTCCGTCTACCCCGGCGGCACGATGACCAACGTCATCCGCTTCTTCCCCGACCGCCGTGGGATGGCATCGGGCATCCTCACCGCCGGGTACGGCGTCGGCGGCGTCGTCTGCGCTCCCCTCGCCGCCTTGCTCATCGGCCGCTACGGGATCACAACCACGCTCATCGCGCTCGGCGTCTTCTTCTTCGTCGCCATCGCCCTGAGCTCGCGGCTCGTGTACACCGCGCCCCACTTCGAAGACCACGAGGAGCCGCTCGTCGAGGTGTCGCCGCTCGACGGCGACGACACGGCGGCCGACCTCGACTGGCGCGGCATGCTGCACACCCCCGACTTCTACGTGCTCTTCGCGCTCTTCGTGGCCGGCACGTTCTCCGGCATGATGGTGCTCGGCCACGCCTCCCCCATCGCCCAGGCGACCCTCGGCGTCTCGCCGCAGGCGGCCGGCGTCGTGGTCAGCTTCGTCGCCCTCGGCATGGTGCTGGGCAAGGTCGGCTGGGGCAGCCTCTCCGACCGCATCGGGCGCTACCCGGTGTTCGCGGCGATGCTGCTGGTCGCCGCGCTCGCGCTCGTCGTGCTCTCGCAGGCCACCGCGTACTTCAGCGTCGTGCTGGCGCTCGCCACCGTCGGCCTGTGCTACGGGGGGTTCCTCTCGCTGATGGGGCCGGTGACCGCGGACGCCTTCGGCGCGCGGCACCTGGGCGTCAACTTCGGCATCATGTTCCTGACGGTCGCCGTGGCCGCCTTCGCCGGCCCGCGCGTGGCCGCGCAGGTGGCCGAGACCGACGGCGGCAGCTACTCGCGCGCCTTCGTGATCGCCGCCGTCATCAACGTCGCGGCCCTGGTGCTCGTCGCGGTCCACATGCTGCTGCGCCGTCGCCGTGAGGCGGTCGCGGCGCTCGAACCCGGCTGCTGACGCGGGGTCTGCCCCGCCCCGCACTCCTCCTCTGACGTACACCGGCCCGCTCCCTCTTCCGGGGAGCGGGCCGGTCTCTTTCGTGCCCGAAGCCATAGGCCGAAAGGTATAGCCAAGCCTATGTTTGTTGTACTATGCACGCGAGAGGCTCCGGGGGGGCACCCGGCGCCACGACATCGGAAGGGGAGCCATGTCACGTCTTGCGAAGTCCCTCACTCTGGCAGCACTCGTGCTCGCGCTGCTCGCGGCCCTGCCGGCCGTGGCGGGAGCCGGGTCGGCGAACAAGGTGAGCGCGCCCAAGCTCTCGACGGCGCCGGTGGTCGGCGAGCCGTTCGTGGTGTCCGGGGTGATCGCGCCGGCACCGACGGCGTCGTCACCCACCGTGGTCGACATCAGGCTCTACGCGGGCGTCGGCGGGGCCTGGGCGACGGTGGACACGTTCCGTGCCTCGCTGACCAAGACGCCGCAGGGAGCCAGGTACGACCGCACCATCACCCTCGACGGAGACGGCGACTACGCCGTCCGCGCCCTCCTGTACCGCAGCGGGCGGCTCGTGAAGCGGTCCGCCCTGACGACCTTCAACGCGACGGAGCCCCCTCTGCAGGTCCACATCGACTCCAACGTGAACGGGTGGCTGACCGCGGCGCTCCGCGACACCGTCGTCCCCGCCGGCACGCCGCTCGAGATCGTCTTCAGCACCCCTTCGGACTGGCTGGCGGGCGACACCCAGAAGGAGAACGGCGCGGCCCACTTCATCTGGGGCGACTTCGAGAAGGTCGACGCCGACGGGCTGGTCTGGCGCACACCGGGCCTGACCCCCGGTCGCTACGACTGGATGCGTGACGCGATGCCCAAGTGGGGCACCGGCTGCCTGGTCGTCGCCCAGAGCATCGCGATCGACAAGACCTCGCACGGCGACACGAACGCCCTTGCGTACCTGCCGGCCACCATCTCGTTCGGCGACGTCTCGGCCGAAGGCATGGGCTGCGACCGGAGCATCGCGTTCGACACCCGCGTCTTCGCGCAGACCACCGCCGACCCCCTCGTCTGGTACACGGCCGGCCTTGACTACGGCAGCTACCCCTGGAAGTGCTGGATGGATGCGTGCCACTACGGCACGCTGGTCGTTCCCAGCCCGGCCGAGAA
This sequence comes from uncultured Thermoleophilia bacterium, assembly GCA_903921965.1. The sequence continues at coordinate 4,760 of CAIXSE010000642.1, forward strand.
GGTGACGATCGATTCGGACCCGCTCGACTCGACCACCACGGTGACCGCCGGCAAGGCGGTCGACATCGTCTTCACCGGCACCAGGATGGCGTGCTGGCGGACGATGTACTTCACCACGCCCGGCGACCTCACCAAGACGAGGTCCTACCCCGATCCGCTCACGTGGCACACCGACGGCCTCGCCCCCGGCACCTACGAGTGGCAGTGCTGGATGGGGCCGCAGTGCCACCACGGCACCGTGCTCGCGAAGTAGAGCGCCGGAGACCGGACGGCCCGGGCGCCCCGCGTGCACGCGGGGCGCCCGGGCCGTCGTACGTGAGGCAGCGGCGAGCCCTCGCCGCGCCGTCACACGCCGGCGCTCAGGCCTGCTCGGC
>CAIXSE010000643.1 GCA_903921965.1 uncultured Thermoleophilia bacterium
CCCGCCCCCGAGGTCGCGACGGTGACGTCGTGACCCAGTCCGGCCAGGCCCTCCGAGATCCGCTGCATCGCGATGGAGACCCCGTCGCGGAGCGGCCAGTACGTGTTGCAGGTGTGCAGGATCCGCATCAGGCCCCCGGTGGGGCGGACCACGCCGTCCTGTTGGCCGCGTACCACTCCCAGGCGGCCGCGAGCCCTTGTTCCAGGGCGACCTCGGGGCGCCAGCCCGTGTCGCTCTGCAGGCGCCGCGCGTCGAGGATGCTGGCGGAGACGTCGAAGGGCCGTGGCGGCTGGTTCACGACGTCGATGCGCACGCCGTCCGCGGCCGCAAGCGCGCCCAGCAGGTCGATGACGGCGGCGTTCGACGTGCCCACGCCGGTGCCCACGTTGTAGATGGCGCCGGACCGGCCCGCGGTGAGTGCGGCGGACACGGCCGTGCAGATGTCGGCCACGTGCACGTAGTCCCTGACCGACCCCGTGCGGCCGTAGACCTCGACCGGCCGGCCCAGGAGGGCGCTCGCCGCGGCCGTCGCCACGAAGCCCTGGCCGCGGAACGGCTGCTGTCCCTCGCCGTAGGCGTTGCCCGGGCGCAGGCAGATGACCGGCAGCCCGTCGCTGGCGTGGAACATGCGGGCGTACTTCTCGACGGCGAGCTTGGTGATGCCGTAGGGGGAGATCGGGTCGGTCGGGTGGTCCTCGGTGATCGGCAGCTCGTGTGGCTGGCCGTACACGGCGCCGCCCGACGAGAGGAGCACCAGGCGCTCGACGCCTGCGGCCAGCGCCGCCCGGCACAGCTGCACGGCGCGCGGGAGGTTCTCGGTGATGTCGGCGATGGGGTCGTCGAAGCTGGTCTTCGGCACCGACGCGTAGGCCAGGTCGACGACCTCATCGGCATCCCGCAACAGGCCGGTGTACTCCGCCTGCACGTCTTCGGCCGCCGCGAACGAGCAGCCGCCCGGGAGGCCCTCGGGGCGGGCGGCGCGCACGTCGACGCAGACGACGTCTCTGCCGGTCGCCGCAAGGTGGCGCACGAGGTGCCGGCCGATGAAGCCGGCGCCCCCGAAGACGACGCACGTGCTCACGGCGTCACCCGCCGCCACGTGTCGCGCGCGAGGGCTGCGAGGGCGAGGGCCTTGCCGGTGCTGTAGCCCATGCATGCTCCCATCCGGTTCCTGTAGCGGTACCGATAGTACGCCGGGAGCTGCGCCACGAGGACCCGGGCGGCGCTGCGGTACAACCGCCGTCGCAGCTCGGGCGCCGCGGGGGCCGCCCAGGCCGCCAGGTCCTCGAGCATGGCGCGCAGGCGCGGCAGCGGCGTGGTCAGCGGCGTGCGGCCGGGCACCCGGTGCAGTACCTCGGCGAGGTCGGACACTTCCCGCGGCGTCGCCCGCCCGCCAAGGGCGCGCGCGATGTTCTCGCGGCTGACGGCGACGACGTGACGCGAGAACGGGTCGTCGCCGGTCCGCGACATCGATCCCTGTACCTCGCGGTAGCACTGCAGCACCTCGGGGATGTTGGCGACGTCGTGGTCGCGCACCACGCGCGACCACAGCTCGTAATCCTCGGGCGGCTGGCGCTCGGGGTCGGTGCTGTAGCCGCCGAGTTCCCGGAGGACGGCGGTCCGCGCCACGACCGAGCTGTGCACGAACGGATTGTCGAAGAGGAGCGCGAAACGGAGCGTCGCGGGGTCGCAGGGGTGCCGGTGGTACCGCTCCGGCTCGGAGGCGGCCCCGAGGATGGCGGCCCACGTGCCGACGAGGGCCACCGCGGGGTGGCTCTCGAGGAACGCCACCTGGCGCTCGAGGCGTCCGGGGAGCGCGATGTCGTCGTGGTCCTGCCGGGCCACGTAGCGGCCCCGCGCCAGCTCGAGGCCGCGGTTGAGCGTCGCGGCGAGGCCGCGGTTCTCCTGGACGACGACGCGGACGCGCTCGTCGGCCACGGCCCGCGCGATCGCCGCCGACTCGTCGGAGGACCCGTCGTCGATGGCGATCAGCTCGAAGTCGCGGAATGACTGCGTGAGCACGCTCTCGATGGCTTCCGCGAGGTGCGCGGCTCCATTGTAGATGGGGAGGATGACCGAGACGGCCGGCTCTGTGCTGACCACGTGCGCCTTTCCGCGCGTTCGACCTTCACGGGAGTGTAGCAGCCCGGTGCTCCGGGCGTCGCGCGCCGCCAGAGGCTCCGCCCCCGGCGCCCGGCGGGCGCCACGGCGCCGCCGGCGAGCGCCGGACACGGGCCGGCAGTACACTTGTCCCGCGCGAGGAGCGTCCGGCAGGTGGCCGGGGCCGGCGGCGAAGGAGTAGGTCACGTGCGGTTGCATCTGGGATGCGGGCAGCGCTACCTGGACGGGTACGTCAACGTCGACTACCCGCAGTCGGAGCGGCTCTTCGCGGCCGCTCGGCAGCCCGACAGGTTCGCCGACCTCTCCGACCTCTCCTTCGAGGCCGGCTCGGCCGACGAGGTCCGCCTGCACCACGTCTTCGAGCACTTCACGCGTCCGGTGGCCTGCGCGTTCCTCGTGGCGTGGCGCACCTGGCTGAAGCCCCAGGGCAGGCTGCGCATCGAGGTCCCCGACTTCACCACGACCGCCCTCGCCATGCTGAACCCGCTCGGCGGCCTGCACGCGGAGTGCGTGGGCGCGCGGCACCTGTTCGGCTCGAACGAGGCCGCCTGGGCGAACCACCTCGAGGGCTGGTCCGGCCGGCGGCTCACCTTCATCCTCGAGCAGCTGGAGTACCGCGTGGTCAAGGTCCGCAGGGACGCCTGGCGGGGGACGTACAACCTCGAGGTGTTCGCCGTGCGCTCGTCCGCGGATCTGGACCTCGACGTGGCGAGCAGGTGCGTGCGCGAG
>CAIXSE010000644.1 GCA_903921965.1 uncultured Thermoleophilia bacterium
CCCGGCGCAGCGCGCGCGCGCCCCGGGGCGCGGGGGGCGGCCTGCGGGCCGCCCCCGGCGCCCCGCCTCGCGGACGTGTATCCTTTGCCCATGGCGCCGCTGCCCTCCACCAGCCACACGCCCGCGCATCCACGCCGCCGCCTCCTCTCCCTCTTCCTCCCACTCCTCCTGCTGGCGCTCGCCTCGGCGAGCGGAGCCGCCGCAAGCCCCTCGCGCGCCGCCACACCGGAGCCTGAGCCCACGGCGACCGTCACCGGCGCCCCATCGCCCGAGCCGACCGCCACGGTGAGCCCGACGCCTACGCCGACCCCTACGCCGCCCGCCGTCGTCATCCAGCCGGGGAGCGGCCTGAACGCCCAGTTCGGCTACGCGCCGCCGTTCACGCGCAACGTGCCGGCGTTCGATGCATCGGGCGCCGCGTACATCCGCAGCCGCTCCGCCGACCCGGACTACACCGGCTTCGTCCAGACCTGGCGCGACGGCGCCTGGCGCCGGCTCGACCTCGTCGGCGCGCTGCGCGCCGCCTACCCCGACTACAACGGCACGCAGGGCGGCGGGGGCGGGCCCGCCGCGCGGGTCTTCTTCGACCTCCAGGACCGCGCCTACACCGTCGTCACGATCCGCCTGCGCGGCGACGGCGTGCGCAACGTCCTGCTGTGGTCGGCCGACCACTGCACCACCTGGCGTGCCGCCGACCTCCCCGACGGCGAGATCGTCCCCGAGTCGTTCACCGGGCACAACGTCACTGACGGCCCGCCGCCGCTGCTGATCGGACGGGTCGCGGCGCGCGTGAGCCCCGAGACCGGCAAGCTCGTGCGCGAGCTCTGGATCACGCGCCCCACCATCGCCGGCGGCGACGTCGCCGTCCCGGAGCCCGTCCTCGTCAGCGAGCGCTCGCTGAGCCTCGGCGACGGCGCCACCACGGCCAGCCCGCTGGCCACGCGGGGCGACATCACGTGGATCGCCTACGTCGAGACCACGCCCCGGCCGGGCCAGGGGTCGCCCGTCTCGGTCGTCCCCTTCGACCGGCGGACCGCGACGCTCGGGCGGCCCGTGCTGCTCGCCTGGTCACAGCTCGGCAACGACGGCCACGCCCAGCCAGGGATCGCGCTCGACTCACAGGGCTACCTGCACCTCGTCGCAGGCGCCCACGGCCGGCCGTTCCAGTACCGTCGCTCACTCGTGCCGCTGACGTGCTACGAGGGCTGGTCGCAGCTCGAAGACGTGTGCAGCACCGGGTACCGCGTGCGCCCGCTGGGCCCCCAGGAGGGCCGGCAGACGTACCTCGCCTTCGTGATCGACGCGCAGGACCGCCTGCACATCGCCTACCGCCAGTGGCGCAAGGACTGCGAGCCCACCCTCGGCGGCAAGATGTACGGGGCGCTCTCGTACCAGCGGCGCGACCCCGTCACCGGCTGGACGGAGCCGCGCATCCTCGTCGTCCCCCCGTACCGTGAATACGCCATTTACGCCCAGGCCCTCACCGTGGACCCCCGCGGGCGCCTGTTCGTATCGGCGAGCTGCATGGCGGGCGCCGAGGGGTCCGACCGCAAAGCGCAGGTGGAGCGCTGGAAGCAGTCGGGGCGGGACGGTCCGCAGCCGCCGCTGTACCTGCGGCGCATGGTGCTCGTCTCGCCCGACGGCGGCGACACCTGGCGCTTCGCGGAGAGCGCCGACCTGGCGGCGGGGCCGTGAGCGGCCGCCCCGCCGCACAGCCGCGGCGCCGGCTCGCGCAGCTCGCCGGCGCCGTCCTCGCCGTCTGCGGCGTCCTGGCCGCCGTGCCGCTCTGCGCGGCCGCGGCCACCTGGCAGTGGCAGAACCCGCTGCCGCAGGGGAACTCCCTCGGCAGCGTGCAGGTGATCGACGCGACCCGGGCCGTGGCCGTCGGCGACGCCGGCACGGTGCTCACCACGGCGGACGGAGGCACCACGTGGACGCCGGTGGCATCGGGCGTCGGCCAGACGCTGTTCGGCGTCCGCGTACGCCCAAGCGGCCAGGGCTGGGCGGTCGGGGCCGGTGGTGTGATCGTCTCGACCCGCGACGGCGGCGTCACGTGGACCCCGCAGAAGTCGGGCTTCACCCGCGACCTCATGGACGTGTGGTCGCCGGCGCCGAACGAGGCCGTGGCCGTCGGCGAACACGGCCTGATCCTCCGCACCACCAACGGTGGCGCCACCTGGTCGCGCGCGCCCGGCCACACACCGCACAACCTGTACGCCGTCACCTTCGACGAGACCGGGCACGGCTGGGCCGCCGGCGACCTCGGGACGCTGCTGTCCAGCCGTAACCGCGGACAGACCTGGCAGGTCCGCGCCCCCGAGGTGTTCGGCGTGCTGCACGACGTCCTCATGCTCGGGAAGCGCACGCTGCTCGCGGCCTCCTCCCGCGGCATCGTGTGGCGCAGCACGAACGCCGGCGAGTCGTGGAGGCGGGTCGACACCGGGACCCTGACCACGATGTACGGACTCGCCCGCGTGGACACGACCACGACGGCGCTGGTCGGCGACGGCGGCCTGAGCTATGTGAGCAAGGACGCCGGACGCAGCTGGCAGGCCAACGAACCGGTCGGCGGGACCTCGCTGTTCTCGGTCGGCGCAGGCTGGTCGTCGTGCCTGGCCGTAGGCACGCACGGCGCCATCCTGCGGAGCCTGGACGGCGGGCGGCAGTGGGCCTCGGTCCTGAGCGGCCCGACCGGCCGCATCCGCGGCATCGCCGCCCGCGGCCCGGGCGAGGCGTGGGCGGTCGGCGACGGCGGCGTGCTCCTGGCATCCATCGACACGACCGGCTGGGCGGCGGCGCCTTCGCCGGTCTCCGCGCGGCTCGACGCGGTCGCGTTCGCGTCGGGTGGCCGCGGCTGCGCCGTAGGCGCGCTCGGGACGGTGATCGCCACGCACGACGGCGGCGCCGAGTGGACCTCCGTCGTGGCGCCCGTGACGACCGACCTGTACGACGTGGCGCTCGACGGCGACGGGGCCGGATGGGCGGTCGGCGAGGCCGGCGTCGTGCTGCACACCGGCGACGGCGGCGCCACGTGGGCGCCGCAGCAGGCCGGCGTGGACGCAGACACCGAGCTGAACGCCGTGCGCGCGCTCGGCGGGGGCCGCGCCTTCGTCGTGGGCGGCGACGCCTGGGGGCAGGGACACGGCGTCGTGCTCTCCACCGGCGACGGCGGCCGCAGCTGGAAGACCACGCAGGTCGGCATCTGGGGGGAGCTGCGCGACGTCGCCTTCGCGGGCCCGCTCGAAGGCTGCGCCGTCGGCGCCGACTACGGACCCGACGGCGACGTGCTTTCGGGCGTCATCATGCACACGAGCGACGGCGGCTACACGTGGATCAAGGCCGCCGCCACGCCGACGGCGCTCCAGGCGGTCGTCTTCGTGGACGCCCTCCACGGCTGGGCCGGCGGCGGAGGCGGCGCCTTGTGGCGGACCTCAGACGCCGGCTACACGTGGAAGGAGGTCCTGCCGGTCACGGCGACCGACGTGTACTGCCTGGCGGCCTCCGGCGCCGGCCGCCTCTGGCTGGGCGGTGGTGGCGGCGCGATCCTCTTCACGGCCGACGGTGCCCTCGACGAGCCGGTCGTGCCGCCTGTGGACCCGCCGGTCGAACCGCCCGTCGAGCCGCCGCCTCCGGGCGCCCGGAGGCTGCCCGGCGCCCGCTGAGCGGCGCAGGCCGGTCAGGACAGCGCCGGCGCGGCGGCCGTCAGGCTCAGCGCAGCCGGCAGGTCGAGCAGCGAGCGGATCGCGGGCAGGTCCGTGCCGGCCGCGCGTCCGTCCCGGTCCAGAAGGATGGCGGCACAGCCGCAGGCAAGCGCACCCTCCACGTCGTCGCCGACGCTGTCGCCCACCATGACCGCCCGAGAGGCGGGCACCCCGGTGCGGCGCAGCACCTCGTCGAACAGGGCGCAGGAGGGTTTCACCACGCCCACGCCGGCGCTCGAGACGCTGACCTCGATGAACTCGTCGAGGGCGAAGTGGGCGACGATCTCCTCGACGCCGTGCCCCAGGGCGTTCGAAGCCAGGGCCATGCGCACGCCGGCGTCTCGGAGCGTGCGCAGGCACGGCAGGACGTCGTCGTAGAGGCCGAAGTTCTCCGCCTGCGCCCAGGCGCGGGCCACGGCCGCCACGGCGGCGTCCACGGCGTCCGCGGGCCCACCGCCGAGCCCCTCGATCAGCGCCCGGGCGATGACCTCGAGCAGACCGTCGTCGTGGTTGTCTCCCGTCAGCCCCCGCCGCGCGGTGATCGCCTCGTAGGCGCGGCGCTCGGCCTGTGGCCACTGCGCCTCATCGAGGCGCAGCCCGAAGCGTTCGCCGGTCCGGCGGTACCCGGAGGCTTCGAAGAGGTCGCTGGGCCGCAGCAGCGTGAAATCCAGGTCGAACATGACCAGGTCCGGTGTCGCAAGAGGGAGCCTCACGAGGGATCGCCGGGTGCCTCGCCGGTCGCACGCCGCAGGGCCTCGCCGGCCCGGTAGGACGAGCGCACGAAGGGCGCGGCCGTCACAGCGAGGCCGAGCTCAGCGCCGCGACGCTCCCAGGCCGCGAACTCGGCCGGCTCCACGAACCGGTCCACCGGCAGGCACTCGCCCCGCGGCTGCAGGTACTGCCCGATGGTCACCAGGTCGGCGCCCGCCGCCGCGGCGTCGCGGAGCACGGCGTCGACCTCGTCCTCGTCTTCGCCCAGGCCGACCATGATGCCGGTCTTCACCAGCGGGCGGGGCGGGGCGGCGGCGGCTCTGCCCCGCGCCCAGGCAGCAGCCCGGCGCAGCAGCTCGAGCGACCGTTCGTAGCCGGCCTGCGGACGCGCGGCCGGGTACAGCCGCGGGACGGTCTCGAGGTTGTGGCCGACGACGTCGGGGCGGGCGGCGAGGACTGCGCACAGCGCCGCCTCGTCGCCGCCCAGGTCCGGGATCAGCACCTCGACCGTGGCGCCGGGGACGGCCTCGCGCACGGCGGCCACCGTGGCGGCGAAGTGCGCCGCGCCGCCGTCAGGCAGGTCGTCGCGTGTGACGCTGGTGACGACCACGTGGCGCAGGCCGAGGCGCGCGGCCGCCTGCGCCACGCGCGCCGGCTCGCCGGCGTCTGTGGCGCAGGAGCCGGGCCCGGAGTCTGCCGCCGGCCCCGCGTGCTCGACGGAGCAGAACCCGCACGCGCGCGTGCACGCGTCGCCGAGGATCAGGAAGGTCGCCGTGCCCGAGCCGAAGCACTCGCCCTTGTTCGGGCAGCGCGCCTCCTCGCAGACGGTGTGCAGACCGAGCTCGTCGAGCAGCGCGCCGGTGGCGCGGTACTGTCGCGGCGCCGGCGCCTGTTGCTTGAGCCACGCCGGCTTGCGCGGCCGGCCCGGCGCGTGCCGCCGCGGCGGCTCCGGCACGCCCGGCCGCGGCTCAGACGAAGACGGTCCGGTCACCGTTCAGAGGCTGTGCGTGCCACGGCCTACGCCGGACAGCGCGGCCTCGCCGATCGCCTCGCTGAGGGTCGGGTGCGCGTGGATGGTCTCGGCGACCGCCTGCAGCGTGAGCCCCGCGTGTGTCGCCAGTGCCAGCTCGTGGACCAGCTCGCTGACGTGCGGGCCGATGAGGCTGGCGCCGAGCACGCGTCCGCCGCCGGGTTCGCAGACGATGCGCACGTAGCCGTCGGCGTCGCCGTCGCAGACCGCCTTGGAGTTGCCGTTGAGGCGCACGTGCGCGACCTCGTGCGCGACGCCCTCGGCAGCGGCGCGGTCCTCGGTGAGGCCGCACGACGCCACCTCCGGCGAGCTGAACGTGCAGCTCGGCACCATGCTGCGGTCGCACACGAGCCCCGCGCCGGTGACGGCGTTCTCGGCGGCGATCATGCCCTGGTGGTACGCCCAATGGGCGAGCAGCGGCGGGCCGGCCACGTCGCCGGCGGCGTAGACGCCGGGGAGCGACGTACGGCAGGACTCGTCGGTGACGACGAAGCCGCGCTCGTCGACCTGCACGCCGGCCTGCTCGTAGCCGAGGCCGGCGCTCACCGGCCGTCGGCCCACGGCGACGAGCACACGGGCGGCGGTGACCTCGGTGCCGCCGGCGAGGCGCAGCGTCACGCCGGACTCACCCGGCACAGCCTCTTCGACGCCGGCCTTCACGTGCACGGCGATGCCGGCCTTCTTGAACGCTTGCTGCAGGGTGCGCCCGGTGCGCTTGTCCTCGCCGGGCAGCAGCTGGTCGAGCATCTCGATGACGGTGACGTCGCTGCCGAGGCGGTTGAAGACGCTGGCGAACTCGCAGCCGATCACGCCGCCGCCGACGATCGCGAGGCTCGCCGGCACCTCGTCGACCTGCAGGAGCTCGTCGCTCGTCATGAGCCGCGCGTCGGACCAGTCGAAGAGGCGCATGCGCACCGGCTCGGAGCCGCTGCAGAGGATGACGGCGTCGCCCTCGAGCTCGCCGCCGTCCTCGAGCACCGTGCCGTCGGGCAGGGTGGCGCCGGGGGCGAGCGTGAGGCGGCCGGGGCCGGCGAGCG
>CAIXSE010000645.1 GCA_903921965.1 uncultured Thermoleophilia bacterium
CAACTACCAGGCGGCGCCCGACGAGGAGGGGTTCACCGCCTCGGGCGCGCTGCGCCTCGGCGTCGCCGAGATGACGCGCTTCGGCATGGGGCCGCAGGACTTCGCGCAGGTGGCCGAGCTCATGGCCGCGGTCGTCAACGAGGAGGCCCGCGTCGGCGCCGCCGTAGCGGAACTCCGGGGCCGCTTCACCGAGCTGCAGTACTGCTTCTCGGGGCCGGAGTTCGAGCCGCTGGTCCGGCGGCTGCACGAGCTGATCTGAGGTGCCGGGCACGGGGCACGGGGAAGACAAGGGCCGATGAGCGATCCGGCGATGAACAGGTCGACGGGCAAGCGCCTGCTCGCCTTCATCCGCGACGCCGACTACGCGCACCCCGGCGAGGAGGAGGCGAACAGCCTCCTCTTCGCCGGGCTCGCGCCCGACCCGGGCCGCCGCGTCCTCGACGCGGGCTGCGGCAGCGGGGGCACCGCCGCGTGGGTGCAGGAGCAGGGACTCGGCGTCGTGACCGGCCTCGAGGCCGACGCCGCGACGGCGCGCCTGGCGCGCGAGCGCCACCCCGCCGTGACGGTCGTGGAGGGCGACCTGCTGCGGGCCGGCGATGCGCTGACCGGCCCGTTCGACCTCGCGTACTCCATGACCGTCCTGTACGCGGTCCCGGACAAGGCGGCCGCCTTCGAGCAGCTCGCCGCTCTGGCCGCGCCCGGCGGCGAGCTCCGGCTGTTCGAGTACGCCGACCCGGGCGGCCGCTTCGCCGCGGCCGAGCCGCGGCGCGCGAGCCTCGACTGGTGGCGGCCCCTGCGCCCGGACGAGCTGCCGGACCAGCTCGCGGCCGCCGGCTGGCGCCTCGCCGGATCGCGGGACCTGGGGCCCGAGTTCCTCCGCTGGTACGAGGACCTGTGCCGGCGCATCGGGGCCCGGCGCGACGCGATCACCCGGGCCTTCGGCGCCGGCTGGTACGACTTCGTCGCGGCCGAGTACGAAGCCATCCTCGGCCGCGTACGCGACGGCTCCCTGGGCGGCGTGCTCGCCCACGCCGTGAGGGCCCAGGACGACGACCGCATCCGCCGACAGAGGAGTGACTGAGATGGATGACGACGCTCCCCAGTGTGACGTGGGGTTCGCGCGCATCGCCGACCCCATGAAGGACGTGATCACCTGCGAGCGCGGCCGCATGCGCTTCGACGGGCTCGACGTCGCCGCCATGGCAGACACCACGCCCACGCCGTTCTTCCTGTTCAGCGGTGCGCAGCTCGACCGCAACGTCGCCGCCGTGCTGGAGGCGTTCCGCCCGCACCACCCCGCCACCCGCGTCTTCTACGCCAGCAAGGCGTGCTCGAACCTGTGGTTCCTCGACCGCGTGCGGCGCGCCGGGATCGACGTCGAGGTCAACTCCGGAGGCGAGCTCTGGAAGGCACTGCGCGCCGGCTTCGAGCCGCGGCAGATCGTCTTCAACGGCAACGCCAAGACGCGCGAGGAGATCGACGCCGCCCTCCAGCCGCCCATCGAGGCCATCGTCGTCGACTCGGTGTTCGAGCTGCGGCGCGTCGCCGAGGCTGCTGCCGACCTGGGGGTGAAGGCCCGGGTCTCTCTCCGCGTCGACCTCAACGTGGCCACGGAGACCCACCCGGGCCTGCGCACCAGCTCAGGCGCCAAGGCGGGGATCGACGTGAACGAAGCGATCGGCGCGTTCGGCCTGGCCGCCGAGCTGCCGACGGTGCAGGTCGTCGGGATGCACTACCACATCGGCTCCCAGATCACCCGCATAGGGCCGTTCCTGGAGGCCCTGGAGCGGGGACTCGCCCTCCTCGACCGGGTGGAGACGGCACACGACCTGCGCCTCGAGCACCTCGACATCGGCGGCGGCCTGGCGATCCCCTACTACGACCGCAGCGGCGAGGAGCCGGACACGTACTTCGAGGCGCCGCACACGCTGGAGTACTACGGGC
>CAIXSE010000646.1 GCA_903921965.1 uncultured Thermoleophilia bacterium
ACGGCCGCGCGAGGGCGGGTTCGCGCAGGCGCAGCCTGATCACCGAGAGGTGCGTGGCCGTGAACGCCAGCGCGGCGCCGAACCCGAAGAGGCCGAGCAGCAGGACCGGGTCCGCGGGCACGAGCAGGAGCGCCGCCAGGCTGCCGAACAGGACGATGCCCACGTAGGGCGCCATGTGCGCCGCGTACACGCGGCCGAGCAGCGACGGCGCCTGCCGGTGCCGCGCCAGTGAGTAGAGGATCCGCGACGACCCGCCGATCACCGCGTTGGCGGCCAGCAGCAGGGCGACGGCGACGAGGATGGCGAGCCACGGCCTCAGTACCCGGGCGAGCCATGCCAGATCGTCGGGCAGGGCGTCGACGACGCCCATGAGCGGATCCTCGAGATAGGCGCTGCCGAGGAGGGAGCCGTACAGCCGCGTCGTCTGGCCCTGCGGCGCGACGACCACCTCGCCCTGCGGCTGCTGCGCCGGGATCACGGCGCCGGAGCCCCGGGCGCTCACGGGGACGACCACGGTCGCCGCGGGGTCGTCGCGGTAGACCCACACGCCGGGATCGTCCCCCGGAACGACCGGGACCGGCGACGTGAGCCCCGTCGCCGGGTCGACCGGCACCTCGTTGTACGCGACGGGCATCGCCGAGAGACCGACGACCGCGACGGCCACGCTCAGGACCACGATGATGGGGAGCACGAGGTTGATGGTCAGCGGCACGTCCTGCGCAGGGCGCAGGGCGCTCGCGGCACGGCTCGACACCGCGTCGAGGCCGGTGAAGGCCGCGGCCGCCAGGGGGACGGCGAAGAGCAGGCGGCCCCACGTCGGCGCGGTGCCCAGGTCGATCTGGTCCCAGGCCACCCCGGGGCGGAAGAGGAGGAAGAGGCCGAGCAGGATGAGCAGGGTCAGCGTCGCCAGGCCGAGCACGGCCAGCACGGCGCTGAGACGGGGCGATTCGTGCAGGCCCAGCAGATTGAGGGCGACGAGCAGCGCGAGGACGGCGGCGCTGACGAGCAGTGCGTAGGGACGCTCCTGGAGCTGCGGCCACACGGCCCCGAGGTAGAAGGGCACGAACTTGCAGGCCAGGGCGACGAGGACGATGGAGTCAAGGAGGATCGCCCACGCCGCGGCGAACCCGGTCAGCGGGTCGAAGGCACGCCGCGCGAAGCTGGCCACGCCGCTGGCCTCCGGCATGGCCGCCGAGGCCTCGGCGTAGGACCAGGCCGTCACCACGAACACCAGACCGACGGCGAGGATGAGCAGCGGTGCCACGCCCAGCGCGTACAGGGCGATGCCGCCGAGCACGAAGTAGATGGAGGTGCCCAGGTAGCCGTAGGCGCTGCCGAGAAGACCGCCGATCCCGACCAGGCCCCCGAATGTAGCTTGCTGTCGCCTGCGCGCCATCCCGGCGCCTCCCCGTCTGCCACGTGGTCCCCGCCGGCGCCGAGTACGGTCGCGAGCTCCGGTGTCCCCCCGGTCCCGTCGCATGTGCTGTGGCGGCACACGCCGACTGCCCACACTCTACGCGTCGCGGGGGGGAGAGAACCTCATCATTTGGACTGACCTTTTCTCCTCCTTTCGACTGAGGTTGAGGCACGCCCGGCGCAGTAGGATGGACTGCGGCGCGGCGCCGCCGGGAGCCGACGAAACGACGCGAGGTGCACGTGGACGAGCAACTCCAGAGCCTCCTCGAGCGGATCCAGAACGAGGGCGTTGAGCGCGCGGAGGCCGAGGCCGCGCGCATCGTCGACGCGGCTGAAGAGCGCGCCCGGCGGATTGTCGCCGGCGCGGAGGCCGACGCCGCCGCCGTCCGCGCGCGCGCCGACGCCGACGCCGCGGCCGCCGGGGAGCGCGCGACCAGGGCCCTCGAGCAGACCGCGCGCGACTTCCTTCTCGCCCTGCGGAACGCCATCGAGGCGGTGCTGCGCGAGAGCCTCAAGGGAGCCGTCGGGCGTGCGGCCTCGCCCGAGGTGCTCGCGGCGATGCTGGTCAAGCTCGCCGAAGCCTACGCCGCGCACGACATGAACGAGTCCAGGGTGGACGTGCTCCTCTCGCCCGAGGACCGGCAGGCGGTGGCCGCGCTCGTAGTGGAGGAGTACCGCGAGCTCGTGAGACAGGGCCTCACCCTGCGACCCGACGACCGCGTGGACGCCGGCTTCAAGGTCTCGTTCGTCGACGACGACCTGTACCACGACTTCACGGTCCAGGCCCTGGCCGAGGCGCTTGCGCCAATCCTCAAGGCTCCGCTGAGCGACATCGTCAGGCGGGCCGCGGAAGAGCCGGCCTGAGTGGAGTACGTCTACTTCCTCGCCGGGCTGCCGCGCCTGGAGCTCACGGGGCCGCCACCGCTCTCGTCGGCGGAGCTGCTCGCGGCCGCCGGCGGCGTGGTGCGGCCCGACCACCTCGCCGAGCTCCGCGCCGTCCTCGAGGACCGGCTCGCCGACGTGCGCCATCGCGCGGCGCGCCCCTATCTGGAGGTGGACACGCAGCTGCGCAACGCGCTCGCCCGCCTGCGCGCGCGGCGCGCCGGAGCCGAGTACGACGCGGCAGCGCACCCGCACGAGGGCTTCGTGGTGGCGTGCGAGACCGTGGCCGCGCAGGCGGCGGCGACGGCCGACCCGCTCGCTCGCGAGCTCGTCCTCGACCGCTTCCGCTGGACGGTGCTCGACGAGCCGGCCGCCGTCTCCGCGTTCGCCGTGCAGGCGCTCTTCGCCTACGCCTTCAAGCTGCGGCTCAGCGAGAAGTGGGCCGCGCTCGACGAGCGGCGCGGCCTCGACCTGCTCGACGACATCGTGGAGGGTGAGCTGGCCGGGAGGCTGTCGTGAGCGCCCGCACCGGCCGCGTCATGGGCGTCAACGGCAACCTCGTCACGGTGGAGTTCGGCCAGGCGGTCAGCCAGAACGAGGTCGCCTACGTCCTCCAGGACGACGTCAGGCTCATCGCCGAGGTGATCCGCGTGCGCGGCCGCTACGCCGACATGCAGGTGTTCGAGAGCACGGCCGGCGTCAAGGTGGGCGACCGGGTCGAGTTCGTCGGCGAGCTGCTCTCGGTCGAGCTCGGCCCCGGCCTGCTCGCCGAGGTGTACGACGGCCTGCAGAACCCGCTGAACGTGATCGCCGAGCGGCACGGCTTCTTCCTGCCGCGCGGCGTGCAGGTCGAGGCGCTCCCGCGCGACCGCACGTGGCGGTTCACGCCCGGCGTGAAGCTGGCCGAGAGGGTGCGCGCCGGCGACGCCCTCGGCACGGTGCCCGAGGGCATCTTCGAGCACCGCATCATGGCCCCGTTCACGCTGCACGGGGTGGCCGTGGTGGCGTACATCGCGCCGCCCGGCGAGTACACCGTCACCGACCGCGTCGCCGTGCTCCGCGGCGCCGACGGGCGCGAGCACGACGTGACCATGCTGCAGACCTGGCCGGTGAAGCGGCCCATCCGCTGCTACGCCGAGCGCCTGCGCCCCACGGAGCAGCTCGTCACCAAGATGCGTATCCTGGACACCTTCTTCCCGGTGGCCAAGGGCGGCACCTACTGCGTGCCCGGGCCGTTCGGGGCCGGCAAGACCGTGCTGCAGCAGCTCATCAGCCGGCACGCCGACGCCGACGTGGTGGTCATCGCCGCCTGCGGCGAGCGCGCCGGCGAGGTGGTGGAGACCCTCCGCGAGTTCCCTGTGCTGACCGACCCCCGCACCGGGCGCAGCCTCATGGAGCGCACCGTCATCATCTGCAACACCAGCTCCATGCCGGTGGCGGCCCGTGAGGCGTCGGTGTACACCGCCGTCACGATCGCCGAGTACTACCGGCAGATGGGGCTGCACGTGCTGCTGCTGGCCGACTCCACCTCGCGCTGGGCGCAGGCGCTGCGCGAGATGTCCGGGCGGCTGGAGGAGATCCCCGGCGAGGAGGCATTCCCCGCGTACCTCGAGTCGGTCATCGCCGCCTTCTACGAGCGCGCCGCCCTGGTGCGCCTCAACGACGGCTCGTTCGGCTCCGTGACCATCGGCGGCACCGTGAGCCCGGCCGGCGGCGACTTCGAGGAGCCGGTCACGCAGTCCACGCTCAAGGTGGTCGGCGCCTTCCACGGTCTCTCGCGCCAGCGCTCGGACGCGCGGCGGTACCCGGCCATCGACCCGCTGGACAGCTGGAGCAAGTACGCGAGCATCGTGCCGCCGGACCAGCTGGCGCTCGCCCGCGACGTCCTGGCCCGCGGCCACGAGGTGCAGGAGATGATGAAGGTCGTGGAGGAGG
>CAIXSE010000647.1 GCA_903921965.1 uncultured Thermoleophilia bacterium
CGCCGGAGCCCGCCGGCGGGTCGCCGGCGCCGGTGCCGGGATCGTCTTCGGAGGTGGCTCCGCCTGCCATGACTGCTCCTGGGGGCCGTGTGGGATCGTGCGAGGGACCCCGACCTTAGCACGAACATATGTTCGTGTAAACGCCGGACGGAAAAGCGGCGTCGGCGGCTTCACCTGCAGGGCGGGGGCGAATGGCGTCGCCCCTGTTGCCCGCGGGTACACATCACCGGGGTGCGAAGGGCGAGTGGAGGGGAGAGCTATGGACGTCCTCATCGACTGGGGCGGCATCGCACGGGACCCGGACGAAATGCGTCCGGGGGTCCTGTTCAAGGTCTGCGAGCGGGCCGGCCGGCAGGTGGCTCTGATGGAGTTCACCGAGGGGTTCGTCAAAGAAGGGTGGTGCACCGAGGGGCACCTGGTCCAGGTGCTCGACGGCGAGGCATCGCTGTGCTTCAGGGATGGAAGGACCGTCCGGCTGCGCGCAGGAGACACCGGGATCATCTCCGCCGGAGAGGCGGACGCACACAGGATGGAGCTCCGCAAGGGCGAGCGTGTCGTGATCCTCGACTTCGAGCAGCCCTGAACAGCAGCGGTCACGGCGACGGCGGTCACTCGTCTGCAGCCGGCTCGGATCGCCCGGGTGCCCGGGCCCGTCGCGCCGGGTGAACGCGGGAGTCGCGCGGCGCATTGCCGCTCACGTGGGACTCGACGTGCACCGGCGCGGGCGGTCGTGGCCGGCGCCGGCCCCGCCGGTCAGGAGCTGAGCGTCACGTCCGCGAGGTCGGGCACCACCACGTCGGCGCCGTGCTCGAGCAGCGCCGCGGCCTGGTCGAGGCGGTCGACGCCGATGACGAGGCCGAACCCGCCCCGCCGCCCGGCCTCGACCCCGGAGAGCGCGTCCTCGACGACCACGGCGCGGGGCGGTTCGACGCCCAGGCGCCGCGCCGTCTCGAGGTAGGCGGCCGGGTCGGGCTTGCCGGCCAGGCCGAGCTCGTCGGACACCACGCCGTCGACGCGCTGGTCGAACAGGCCGGTCAGGCCGGTCGCCTCGAGCACCATGACGGTGTTGCGGCTCGACGACATGAGGCCCACGCCGAGCCCGGCGCGGTGCAGCTCGTCGATCAGCGCGACCGTCGCCGGGTACGTCTTCACGCCGTTCTCCCTCACCTCGGCCACGAAGTACTCGTCCTTGCGGTTGCCGAGGCCGCACACCGTGGGGGTACCGGCGGCGTCGGACGGGTCGCCCTGCGGCAGCTCGATGCCGCGCGAGGCGAGGAAGTCACGCACGCCGTCGTACCTGGGCTTGCCGTCGACGTACAGCCGGTAGTCGCGCTCGAGGTCGAAGGGTGTGAACGGCTCGTCGCGGGCCGCGGCCCGCTCCCGCAGGAACCCGTCGAACAGCCGCTTCCAGGCCGCGGCGTGGACGGCCGAGGTCTGGGTCACCACGCCGTCCAGGTCGAAGATCACGGCGTCGAAGCGCCCTGTCGAGATCACAGCGTCCACGTCTCCCCGCCTTGTCGGATTGCAGGGTGGTCGTACCCGGATGCGCGCCGGGGACAACGGGGCAGGGGTGTGCGGACTGCCGCTCGCTCACGCCGGTGTGCAGGTTTTCGGGCCGGCACCCGATACACTTGCCACGGAGGACAGCCGCCGGGCCGGCCGGCGGGCTGCGGTTCGTTCGGGGGAGGAGCCGTGAGACACGCGCATCACGACGACACCGAGTCACGCCGGCTGTACAGGCTGCTGAAGATCGGCCTGGTCATCGAGATACCGCTCGTCGTCCTCACCGTGACCAGCGCGATCATCGCCGGCTCGGCGGCCCTCATCGCCCTGGCTGCACAGTCCGGCATCGCCCTGGTGATCAACGCCTTCGCCGTGTACGCCATCCGCCAGGTGCTGCGCGAGAACGTGTACACGCACCCGTACGGCGCCGGCAAGCTCGAGAACTTCTCGGCCTTCCTCTGCGGCGTCCTGTACGTGCCGTCGGGCCTGTTCGTGCTCTACGACTCCATCGAGCGGCTCATCGACGCGCCGGAGGTGGGCTACATCACCGGCCTCATCCCCGTGGTCTGCACGTTCGCGACCGGCGCCATCCTGTTCACGATGGCCAAGCGCCTCACGAACCGGACGGCCGATCCGTCGCCGCTGCTCGTCGCCTACAAGGCCGACTACTTCATCGGCATGTGCACCGACGGCGGCGTGCTGGTGGCCTTCGTGCTCGGGTCCCTGCTCGTCTCCTGGGGGGAGCCCGCCGTCGGCGACCGCATCGACCCGGTCATCGCCCTGGTCATGGCCGTCTACATGCTGTACATCGGGCAGGAACTCGTGCGGCACAACTTCCGCGCGCTCATGGACCTGCCGCTGGCGGAGAAGGAGCAGCTGGCCATCACCAAGGTCCTGGCGCACCACTACGCCGACTACGACGAGGTCGGCATCGTGTTCACGCGCCAGAGCGGCAACCGCCGGTACGTCGAGATAGAGCTGGGCTTCGACGGCGAGAAGACGGTGGAGCACGTGCACCGGCTCAGCCGGCACATGGAGGAGGACCTCTCGGCCGAGCTGCCCGGCCTCTTCTTCCACATCGTGCCGGTGTGGGAGGAGGAGGTCGAGCGCGAAGAGGCCGCGGCGGCGCTCACCGGGGGCATCGCCGGCGACGCCCCGGCGGTCTCCTAGGCACCGGCGGCCGCCGGATGTAGCATTCGGCCGTGACCGCGACGGCGCCGGGGCGGCCCGTCGCGGGGGGACTGTCGTCCGGAGGGGGGTCGATGCACCTGGCGACCGTGCGCGCGAGGGCGCGCCGCCGTCTGCGCGCGCCTGCGACGCTCGTCGCGGCGGCGCTGTTCGCCGCCGCGTACGCCGGCCTCGCCTGCGGCCCGGCCGGCGCCTCTCCGGCCCCCGCTCCGTCCGCTTCGGAGAAGCCCGTCACGGCGCACTTCGGGACGACCTCCGACGCCGACAACCTCAACCCGTTCCTCGGGTGGAGCGGCACCTCGTACGAGATCCTCCACCTCAATTACGACTTCCTCGTCGGGTACGCCCCCGACCTATCGCCGCGCCCCGAGCTGGCCACCAGCTGGGAGGTCACGCCCGACGGCAGGACGTGGACCTTCCACCTGCGGCGCGGCGTGACCTGGCAGGACGGGGAGCCGTTCAGCGCCGACGACGTCGCCTTCACGTTCAACTACATCATCGACAACGACCTCACGGCGTTCGCCAGCTACACCAACGACATCGAGCGTGCGGTGGTCATCGACCCGTACACGGTGGAGCTTCGCTGCCACAGGCCCAAGGCGAACATGCTGCGCCTGTGGGTGCCGATCCTCCCCGAGCACATCTGGAGCGCCGTCCCCGGAGCGCGCGCCGGCACCGACTACGTGGTCGAGCCGCCCATCGTGGGGACGGGGCCGTTCCAGACGGTCGAGGCCCGCAAGGGCCAGTTCATCAAGCTCGTGAAGAACCCGCACTACTGGGTGAGGGGCAAGCCGTACCTCGACGAGCTGGTGATCGAGATCTACCAGAACGCCGACACCATGGGGCAGGACCTGCGCATCGGGGTGCTCGACTACGCGCAGGGCGTGCCGGCGGCGCAGTTCGAGGCCCTGTCGGCCGAACCCAGCCTCGCCGTGAACGCCGCCGACGTGCGGTACTTCGACGACATCGCCATCAACTGCTACGACAGCCCGGACAGCCTCGGTCACCCCGCCCTGCGCGACCCGGAGTTCCGGCGTGCCCTGGCGAGGGCGGTCGACAGGGAGCGCGTCGTGGCGCTGTCGTACGGCGGGTACGCGCTCCCCGGGCAGAGCCTCATCACGCCGGGCGTGCCCGGGTACTACTGGGCGCCGCCCCCCGGCCGGGAGCTCGGCTTCGACCTCGCGGCGGCGTCGCGGCAGCTCGACGAGGCCGGGTACCCGCTCGAGGGCGGGATGCGGACGGACAAGGAGGGCGCGCCCATCACGCTGCGCCTGTGGGCGCGCTCCGACGACGTCGCGAGCCAGACGACGGGCAAGCTCGTCGCGGGGTGGTTCTCGCAGCTGGGCCTGCACATCGACCTCCAGACGATGGACCCGGGGGCGATCAGCGACGCGCTCTACAACTACGAGGACGGCAGGTACGCCCCCGACTACGACCTCTACATCTGGGGGTGGGGCGAGTACGTCGACCCCGACTACATCCTCAACGTGTTCACCTCGTCCCAGATCGGCGGGTGGAACGACGGCTGCTGGTCGAACGAGGAGTACGACCGCCTGTACCGGCAGCAGGCCCAGACGATCGACCCCGTCGTGCGCCGCCCCCTGGTGGACCGCATGGCGGAGATCTTCTACACCGAGGCGCCGCTCATCGTGACCGACTACCAGCAGCAGCTCGAGGTGTACAACGTCGCGAAGTGGGAGGGCTGGACCAAGGCGCCGCCGCGGTCCGGACCGGTGGCGTTCTCGAACGACAACATCGACACCTACGTGAACCTGCGCCGGCGGCCGGCGCCCGTGCCGCACGACGACGGCGGCGTGGGCACCGGCGTGTACGTGGGCGTCGCGGTGGCCGTGCTCGCCGGCGCCGTGGTGACGGTGCTCGTCATGCGGCGCAGCCGGAGCCGCTCCGTGGAGGAGTGAGGTGAGGCCCGCCGCGAGGCGGTCGCGGCCGGCTGCTCAACTTGCGGGGGGAGGGCGTGGGGTGGCTGGAGTGGCGACAGCGTTCCGGCAGCTTCGGCGGAGGAGGCGCCCGTGATGCGGGCGGCCTGCACCGTGGAGGACGACGAGACCGCCCGGCTGTACCGGGTGCTCTGGTGGGGCTTCGTCAGCCTGTTCCCGACCATCGTGCTGTTCATCGGCATGGCCGTGATCGCGGACTCGGCCAGCCTGGCCGTCATCGCGGCCCAGGGCGCCGTGTCGGTGGTCGTGAACTCGTTCGCCCTGTACGCCCTGCGGCAGGTGCTGCGCGACAACGTCTACTCCTTCCCGTATGGCGCCGGCAAGCTGGAGAACTTCTCGGCATTCCTGTGCGGGGTGCTCTACCTGCCGTCCGGCGCCTACGCCGCGTTCATCGCCGTCGAGCGCCTCGTCCACCCGCCCGACGTGGCCTACGGGC
>CAIXSE010000648.1 GCA_903921965.1 uncultured Thermoleophilia bacterium
GCCGGCGATGCCGACGCGGACGACCTCGGCCTGCGTGTGCGCGGCGAGCCCCTCTCCCCCGCTCTCCTCGACGAGCACGAGGAGGCCGTCGGGAGGCAGCAGTGCGACGAAGCGGCGGAACACGTCGACGACGTCGTCGAGACTCGCGTAGTTGGCGTGGTGGTCGAGCTCGACGTTGGCCACCACGGCGATCTCGGGGCGCAGGTAGAGCAGGCTGCCGTCGCTCTCGTCCGCCTCGGCCACGAGCCACTCGCCGGCGCCCACCGCCGCGTTGGAGCCGATGTCGTTGAGCTCGCCGCCCACGAGGAACGTGGGGTCCATGCCGCACTGGCGCAGCACGTGCGAGATCATCGACGAGGTGGTCGTCTTGCCGTGCGTGCCGGCTACCGCGATACCGCGCCGCAGGCGCATCACACGCGCCAGCATCTCGGCCCGCTTCAGGACGGGCAGGCCGGCGGCCCGGGCGGCGTGCACCTCGGGGTTGGTCGCGGGGATCGCCGACGAGATGACCACCACGGCGGCGTCGCCGAGGTTGGCGGCGTCGTGCCCCACGGTGACCGGGACGCCGGCGTCGTCGAGCAGCCGCGTGTACCTCGACGCCTTGAGGTCGGAGCCGGTCACGCGCACACCGAGCGTGTGGAGCACCATGGCGATGCCGCTCATGCCCGCGCCGCCGACGCCCACGAAGTGGACGGGCTGCGGGAAGTCCTTCAAGGCGTCGTCGCTCATGCTCTCCTCATCTCTTCACGATCGCTTCAAGCTGGTCGGCCACGCGCTGCGCGGCGTCCGGGCGGCCCAGGGCCTTGCTTGCCGCCGCCATCGCCGCCAGACGCGGCCGGTCGGCGAGCAGCTCGCCGACGAGCCTCTCCAGCAGCTCGCCGTCCAGCTCGGAGTCGTCCACGAGCAGCGCCGCGCCGCCGTCCACCATCCACCGCGCGTTCTTGCGCTGGTGGTCGGCGGTGGCGTACGGGTAGGGCACCAGGACGGCCGGGCGGCCCAGCGCGGCGAGCTCGGCCACGGAACCACCGGACCGCGCCACCACGAGGTCGGCCGCCGCCATGGCCGCGGCCAGGCGGTCAGTGTAGGCGACGAGACGGTACCGCTCAAACCGCTCGCCGCGGGCCTCGAGCGCGGCGCGCACGTCGTCGAGGTTGCGGGGGCCGCACACGTGCACGATCTGGAACGGCAGGTCGCGGCCCGCGAACGCGTCGACGAAGGCCCGGTTGATGCTCTGCGCCCCCTGGCTGCCCCCGAAGGCGAGCAGCACCGGCGAACCGGGGCGCAGGCCGAACGCCTCCCTCCCCTCCTCGGCCGTGGCCGTGAGCTGGGCGGGACCGAGCGGCCGTCCCGTGACCACGTACTTCGGCGGACGGAGCCCCTCGATGGGGAAGCTCAGGCACAGGCGCTTCACGAACGGCCGCAGGAGCCGGTTGGCGACGCCGAGGTGGGCGTCGGCCTCCGTGGCGAGCGCCGGGACGCCGTGCAGTGCGGCGAGCGCGGTGACGGGGCCGCCGGCGAAGCCGCCGGCGCCCATGGCCACGTCGGGCCTCACCTCGGCGAGGATGCGCGAGACGCGCGGCACGGCGGCGAGCAGCAGCCGCGCCGTGCGCAGGTACGCGCGCGCGTCGGGGCTTCGCGCGAAACCGGCGAGCTCAAGCGCGTACGTCTGAAACTGCTCCGCGACGCGCTCCACCTGCGACGGCGTGGTGACGACGACGACGCGGGCGCCCCGCACACGCGCCTCGGCGGCTACCGCCAGCGCGGGCTGCAGGTGCCCTCCGGTGCCGCCGGCGGCGAGGAGCACTGTCTTCCCGGCGAGCGCTGACGGCACTGGTGTCCCTCCCGGCGGCGGGGGTCAGACCCGGGTCTGGCGGACCCGGCGGGTGCTCGCCGCGGTGGACGACTCCCCGGAGTCGCTCCGGCGCCGTTCGGTGACGGCCCCGCGGGAGCTCCCGCGCCCGTGCTCCGGACTCCGGCGGCCGCGCTCTGCGGTGACGACGATGTAGCTCCTGCGGTTCGTGGCGATGTTCAGCAGGATGCCGAGGCCGGCGAACACCACCACGAGGCTGGTGCCGCCCAGCGAGACGAGGGGGAGCGGCACACCGGTGAGGGGTATCAGCCCCAGGGCCGCACCCACGTTGATGCAGGCCTGGCCGATGATGATGGCCGTGATGCCCGTCGCCAGCAGCTTGCCGAACAGGTCACGGCACGACAGCGCGATGCGGAAGCACGCCCAGGCGAGCGCGACGAACAGCGCCAGGAGCACGACGAGGCCGGCGAGGCCCAGCTCTTCCCCGATGATCCCCGTGATCATGTCCGTGCCCTGCTCCGGCAGGAACCCGAACTTCTGCACCGAGTTGCCCAGCCCCACGCCGAAGATGTGCCCCGAGGCGATGGAGATCAGCGACTGCGTCGCCTGGAAGCCGCTGCCTTGAGGGTCCTTCCAAGGGTCGAGGAAGGTCGTGATGCGCTCCATGCGGTACGGCTCCACGACGATGAGAGCGAGCAGGCCGAACCCCCCCACGACCGCCAGCCCCAGCAGGTAGCGGAGCTTCGATCCCGCGGCGATGAGCACCGAGATGACGGCCACCACGAGCACCAGGGTCGTGCCCATGTCCGGCTCGAGCATGATCAGCGCCGCGGGCGGCCCGATGCCGACCACCACGAGCTTGAGGAACCCCGGGAGCGTCTCGATGTCCCGCGGCCGGCGCACGATGAGCGTCGCCACGAGCACGACGGCGGCGAGCTTGGCCAGCTCGCTCGGCTGGATGCCCTGGCCGCCGACGAAGATCCAGCGGCGGGCGCCGTTGACGACGCTCCCGATGCCGGGGACGAGCACGGCGACGAGAAGCACACCGACGAGGCCCGCCAGCGGCACGGCGACCTTGCGCCACCAGGCGTAGTCCACGCGCGAGAGCACGAGCATCACCACGCCGCCCAGGACCGCCCACATGACCTGGCGCTTGAGGAAGTAGAAGCTCGAGTCGTACTGGAAGTAGGCCTGGGCGGCCGAAGCGCTGTAGGCCATGACGAGGCCGTACAGCAGCAGGAGGAA
>CAIXSE010000649.1 GCA_903921965.1 uncultured Thermoleophilia bacterium
CGTGAAGGCGTAGAGTCGTGACGGCGTGTGTGCGAGTGCAAAAGTAGCACGTTCGCGAACGTTATCAAACACACTCGCACTTGACGTCACGCTGGTCGTGCCTATGATTGGCTTTGTTTCTGTTCGATTCTGCCAATCTCGGGGAGACGTGTAGGGGCAGTGTCTGGACCAGTCTCATCGCGTTCGCGAGGCCTCGGCGCCGCCGTGTCCTCCTTTCCCGCCCATCCTTCGGGTCCATCCGCCGCCGGCTCGACAGCCGTGCGCCGGCGGCGGACCTGAGGGGTCACCACGACCGATGCATGCACCCTTCGACTCTGCGAAAGGAGGCTTGGTGTGAGTACACGGCTCTACTTCGCCACGGACGTGCACGGGTCCGAGGTCTGCTGGCGTAAGTTCATCAACTCCGCCCAGCACTACGGCGCCGACGTCCTCATCCTCGGTGGCGACATGACCGGCAAGGCGGTCATCCCCATCATCGACGAGGGCTCCGAGCACTACTACTTCCACATGCAGGACATCCGTCACGACTTCCAGGGGGCGGACGAACTGGCTGCGAAGACCAGGTACATCCGCGACCACGGCTACTACCCGGCGGTGATGAGCGCCGCCGAGCGCAACGAGTACACCGCCGACCCCGACAAGCTCGACGAGCTCTTCCACTCGCTCATGCGCGACACCGTACGCGACTGGGTCGAGTGGGCCGACTCGAAGCTCGAGGACGCCGGGCAGCAGTGCATCGTCTGCCCCGGCAACGACGACCGTCTCGACATCGACGAGATCCTTGCGACCTCGAAGTACATCCAGGTCGGCGAGGGCAACATCATCGACCTGCCGGAGGGCTACCAGCTCGCATCCAGCGGCTACACCAACCTCACGCCGTGGGACACCGCTCGCGAGGAGGATGAGGACAAGCTGAAGGCGCGGATCATGGCCGTCGTCGGCCAGGCGACGGTCCCGCCGGAGCGCCTCGTGATGGGTCTGCACGCGCCGCCCTACGACACGAACCTCGACGTGGCACCGAAGATCGACTGGGAGACGCTCACCGTCAAGGGTCAGGACACCGCGCACGTGGGGTCTACGGCGGTCAAGGAGGTCATCAAGGAGGTGCAGCCCATCGTGTCGCTGCACGGCCACATCCACGAGAGCCGGGCGGCCGAGCGCATCGGACGCACGCTGGCCATCAACCCGGGGAGCTCGTACGTCGAGGGGACGTTGTCGGGTGTCGTCGTGCAGCTCGACGGCAAGAGCAAGATCAAGAACTACAGACTGACCATGGGGTGAACACGCTCACGCGTGACAATGGGGGTGCCGGCGGCGCGCCGCCGGCCGCTGACAAGGTACAGGAGGCGTAGTCTATGGCAAGCTCATCATCGGCGCCGGAGCAGACGCTCTTTGTGCGCAAGGCGAGCGGCCTCGTCAAGGGGTGGTCCGGCGGGGACGGGTTCCGCTACTCGTTCTTCTCGGTGAACCTGTTCCTGGCGATCTGGTCGATCTCGTACGCCACGTTCATCCCGGGCGGCAGCCTGTTCTGGGCGATCGTCATCACGGCGATCTTCATCGTCCTGGAGATCATCGTATACGCCGGCCTCATCTCGGCGATGCCACGCGCCGGTGGTGACTACGTCTGGCAGACGCGCGTCTTCCACAGCGCCGTCGGCTTCGTGGTCGCCGCCGTCGGCTGGTGGTTCATCCTCTGGCTCTGGACCCCCATCTACGCCGACATGGGTGTGCAGACCACCGTCAAACCCATCTTCCGGATCCTCGGTCTGAACGGCGCGGCGGACTGGATGAGCAGCCGCACCGGCATCTTCGTCAGCTCCCTCGTGGTCATCGCCATCGCCTCGACTCTCGTGGCCGTCGGCATGAAGACCTACGCGCAGTTCCAGAAGTGGGCGATGTGGATCGGTCTCGCCGGTGTCATCATCTGCGGCATCCTGCTCCTCGTGACCTCGGGCGATTCGTTCAAGGCGAAGTTCAACGAGGCCGCGAACAAGTACTACGGGGACGCGGGCACGCTGAACCTGCAGAAGTACCAGACTGATGAGTCGGGCTACTTCGTGTACGACGAATCCGGGCTCTACGTGGTCCCCGAGGAGGGCGCGACCTACCCCGACGCCTTCTCCGCTATCGAGGCGGTGGGCGCCGGCACCGGCATGCCGACCTCGACCTTCACCGGCGGTATCGGCTGGGCTACGTGGACGCTCATCCCGTTCATGCTGTTCTGGATGGCGTGGCCGAACTGGGGAGCCACGCTGTACGGCGAGGTGCGAGGGGCGAAGGACTTCCGCAAGAACATCTACCAGATGCTCGGCGGGTTGTTCGTGCCCACCGGCATCGCGCTGGCGTTCCTTGCCCTGATGACCTGGAAGGTCGGCTACCAGGCTTTCATGGGGATGATGGCCTCGTGGTGGTTCTACTCCACCACAGGTTCGAACCTCTCTCCGATCGGCGGCGACTACGTCTCGCCGACGGCCATGATCTCCTGGATCGTGCCCAACCCCGTCTTCCAGGTCGTCCTCATCGCGGCCATCTCCCTGCTGCTCTTCGGCTGGTTCGGCACGCTCTTCCTCTCGTCGACGCGCATGATCTTCGCGTCGGCGTTCGACCGTATCCTGCCTGAGGGCGCCGCGCGCGTGACCTCGGGCGGCGTACCGGTCGTCGCCCTGCTCCTCATGACCATCCCGTCGATCATCGTGGCGGCGCTGTACGCCTACACGCCCGTGACCGACCTGGGCGTCACCGTCGTCAAGGAGTTCACCTTCGACGCCACCTTCGGGATCGTCATCATGTTCGCGGTCTCGGGCATGGCCTTCATGGTCATGAAGTGGCGCGCAGCCAGCATCTGGGACAGCTCGTCGCTCCCCAAGAGCGGCCTGGCCGGCGTCCCGTGGATGTCGATCATCGCGGCAGTGTACGTCGCGTTCATGGTGTTCAACATCTACCTGTACGTCGTCAAGGACATCTACTACGTCAACAACACCAACTCGGCCATCTTCATGGCGGTCCTCTACGCGTCTGCCATCGTCATCTGGGTCATCATGTACTTCCTCCGCAAGCGCCAGGGCATGGAGCTCGAGGCGGTGGCCAAGGAGATCCCGGTCGAGTAAGAGCAGACGCAAGACCGACGACGCAGACACAGACGCAGGCGCCGGCGGCGGCCCGGTGAGTTTTCCGGGCCGCCGCCGTCTCTGCCGCGGGGAGGTCGCCGTCACGGCGCCCCGCGGGGAGTCCCCGAACGGGGCGCCGGGCGTGAACCGACGGCAGAAGGAGGCCGTGACTTCATGAAGGTCCTTACGAGGATGGGCGACAGCTCGAACGTCGAGCTGACGATGGACGAGCTCCGCCAGGAGTTCGTCGCCGGCTCCGAGCTGGCCGCCCAGAAGGCCAAGATCCCGGCGCTCACCGAGAACGAGATCGACTTCCTCGTCGACATGTTCGCGGCGCCGACGCGCATCTGGGGCGTGCAGCGCGGTCACGAGGTCGTCATGACCAAGGACGGCTGCGTCAACGCCCTCAACTCCTCGCGCATGTCGAGCGGCGTCACCGC
>CAIXSE010000650.1 GCA_903921965.1 uncultured Thermoleophilia bacterium
ATCCTCCTGCTCGTCGCCGCCGCCGTCATCGCCGCCAACATGTGGGTCGAGTTCACGCACGACACGTTCGACTGGCACGACCCCGGGACGGTCGCGAACATGGACTTCGCGCAGTACTACGCCGGCGGGCACAACTGGTGGCTCGGGCTGGACCCCTACGTGAACCACCCCGGTGCGCCGGGTGCCATCGCCCACCCCCGCATGAACCAGCCGGAGATCACCGGCTACATCTACCCGCCGACCCTGCTGCCCCTCTTCGGCGCACTCTCTCGCCTGACGTACGACGCCGCGCGCACGGCGTGGCTTGGCATCGACGTCGCCGCCTTCGCCCTGCTCATCGCCGTCGCCGCGCTGCTCAACAAGGGGCGCAGGCTCGAGACGGTCACGGCCTGCGTCCTGCTGACCGTCGTCTCGTTCCCCTTCTACTGGCACGTCACCTACGGGCAGATCGACATGGTCGTCGCGGCCCTCACGATCGCGGCGTTCCTCCTCTACCCGCGCTGGCGGGGCTGGCCCTCGGCGGTGCTGTTCGCGCTCGCGATCGCCACCAAGGTCACGCCGGTGGTCATCCTCGCCGCGGCCGTCGCCTACTACCGGGACTGGCGGCTGCTGCTGAGGACGCTGGTCTGCGGCGCGGCCGTGCTCGCCGTCTCTCTCGTGGCAGTCGACTGGTCGCTGTTCGCCGAGTACGTGACGAAGATCCTGCCGGCCATCTCGACCCCGGACCCCTCGCCCTACAACCAGACCCCGCTGCGTTTCTGGTGGCACTACCCGGCCGTCGTGAAAGTCGTCTCGGCCCTCGGGTACGCCGCGCTGGTGTGGCTGGCGTGGGTGGCCGGGCGGACGACCCGGCGTCTGGACGCGTCACGGCGCCGGGTGGACCCGCGGACCGAGAAGTACGCGCTCCTGCTCTTCTCGGTCCTGATGATGCTCTTCTTCTCGCCGCTGGCCTGGCAGCAGGCCTACGTGTGGCCGATCGTGCCGCTCGCCCTCGTCTTCGTGTCGCCCCCGCCGCGGGGGCGCCCGTGGGCCTTCGCCCTGCTGGGCGTGGCGGCGTTCTTCATCTCCGCGCAGGTCGTGCAGCTGCGCGGCCTCGACATGCCCGACATCGTCGGGGCCGGCCTGGCCCTGGTGGCCCTGCTCCTGGCCTGGCTGCCGCTCGAGCAGCGCGCGCCCGGCGACGTCCCCGCGCGCGACGTCCCGCCCGGCGGCTGAGCCCGCGCCGGCCGCCGGGCTACGCGCCGGCGATCCTCACCATGCTGCGGCAGACGTCCGAGCCGCAGACGGTCAGCCACTCTCGCAGCGTCTGCATGCCGGGGTGCACGGTGCGCAGCCACGCGAGGTCGCGCGCGTGCCCTACGGCGTCGGGGAACATGAACACGCCCTCCACCTGGACCTCGGTGAGGCGGACGGGCTCGCCCAGGTCGCGCTCCAGCTCCTCGGCGATGCTCAGCGGCGTCGCCTCGTCGCCGGCGACCGTGACGTGCGTGTGGCCGAGGAACAGCTCGGGCTCCTCCACCGCGAGCGCGGCCACGGCTCCCACGTCGTCGGCGGCGACCAGGGGCAGCGGCAGGCCGGGCTCGTAGGGCGTGGCCAGCTCGAGCCCGCTGGGGTAGCGGTGCAGCCAGTACCAGGGGATCTCCTCCATGAGCGTCACCGGCCGCAACACGGTGAGCGGCAGGTCGAGCCCGTGCATGCGCTCCTCGATCTCGCGGCTCCTGTCGCACGAGACCTGGTGGTGCTCGGTGCCCGACCCGGCGATGTACACCACCTCTGCCAGGTCGGCCCTGGCGGCCGCCTCGGCGACGACCCGTCCCTCGTGCAGCCGGGCCCGGGGCCCGCTGTCCGCCTCGTCGATCACGAGCACCAGCGAGCGGACCCCTTCGAGGGCCTGCCGCACCGCGGCCGGGTCCTCGGGATCCGCGAGCATGGCCCGCGCACCCAGCGCGCCGATCCGCTCGGCGGCGGCTTCCTCTCCCGGCTTGAGCAGCGCGCGCACGGCGAGCCCGCGGTGGCGCAGGTGGCTGATCGCGGCCGAACCCTCGCGTTCCGCGCCGCCGATGACGAGGACGGTCCCCCTGTCTTCGCTCACGGTGCTCACCCCCTCCGTCTCGAGAACCGGTGCATCTGGGTCGGTTCTTCCCCGAAGCGTGCGGGACTCACCCCGCGGGGTGGTACGGCGAGCCTCCGGGAGGACGACGTCGGGCCGTCGCCGGCGCCGGGCGTCAGAGCTCGGCGGCGGCGGTGACGAGCCGGCCGGCGGCCTCGTCACGGCCGAGCACCCACAGCGACTCGAAGAGGCCCGGGGTCACGGCCTGGCCGCTCATCCCGAGCCGCAGGGCCGCGAAGACGGCCTTCGGCTTCTGCTCGAGGCGCGCCGGCAGGTCGCGGACGAGCGCCTCGACCGCCTCGGGCGTCCACTCGGGCAGCTGCTCGAGCGCGACGGCGGCGGCGCGCAGCGTGTCCGCCGCGCCGGGCGTGCCGGCGAGCCGCTCGCGCGCATCCTCCGTGAA
>CAIXSE010000651.1 GCA_903921965.1 uncultured Thermoleophilia bacterium
CGGCATCGGCGGCGAGCGCGGGTACGGGTACGGCGACTGGCTGTGGGAGGCGCGCGGTGCCCTCGACCGCCTCGCCGGCGGCGTCGGGCTCCGCCGCGGACGCCGCGACGCCGACGACCTGCGTACGGGCGATGCCCTCGACTTCTGGCGCGTCGAGGCGGTCGTGCCGGCGCGCCTGCTGCGGCTGCGGGCTGAGATGAAGGTGCCCGGCCGCGCGTGGCTGCAGTTCGAGACGCTGGCGGAGGGCGGCGGCACGCGGCTCGTCCAGACCGCGTACTTCGCCCCGAAGGGGCTGCCCGGCCTCGCATACTGGTACGCGCTCGTCCCGCTACACGGTCGCATATTCTCAGGTATGATTGCCGCGCTGGCCGCCGCGGCCAGCCGGCCGGGAGCGCACTGTGGCAGCGCTCCGGCAGGGCCGTGACCGCAGTCCCGACGGAGGCGCACGCAGCTGCCTCCCTCACGAGTGCCGGAGGAGGCAGGGTGCTTCACTGGATGATCGCTGCGACCTCGAGCAGCGACAGCAGCAACCCCTTCCAGTCGGTCATCGACTTCTTCAAGTCGCCGACCTGGCACTTCATCACGCTGCTGTTCTACTTCCTCGTCGCGGTACTGTGGATCGCCTGCGCGTACTGGGTGTTCAAAGACGCGCGGCGCCGCATCGACGACAAGATCGTCATCGCCGTGTGTGTGCTCGCCGGCATCGTGTTCGGGCCGCTCGGCCTGATCGTGTACGCCATCGTCCGCCCGCCGGAGCTGCTGGCCGACCGCGACGAGCGTGAGCTCGAGATGCAGATGATGACCCAGCGGCTCAGCGAAGAGAGCCGCTGCTCCTTCTGCAAGACGCCGGTGAAAGACGAGTACCTCGTGTGCCCCACCTGCGGGCGCAGGCTGCGCTCGCAGTGCACGCACTGCGGCAAGCCGCTCGACCCCAACTGGCGCGTCTGCCCGTACTGCGAGACCGACGCGCGCGCCACACCCGCCGGGCTCTACGACCGGCTCTGACGCGGCGCGGGGGCAGGGGGCAGTGCCTCCGTCGCACCCCGCACCCCGCAGCTCACTCGCGGCGCCGTCGCGCCGCCCTACACCCGGAGGTCCCCCTGTGGAACGCACGTTCGTCATGGTGAAGCCCAACGGCGTCTCCCGCGGTCTCGTGGGCGAGGTCGTCGCCCGCTTCGAGCGCCGCGGCTTCGTGCTGCGCGGCATGAAGGCCCTGCGCATCGACCGCGCCCTGGCCGAGCGGCACTACGCCGAGCACGTCGGCAAGCCGTTCTTCGAGTCGCTGGCCGCCTTCATCACCTCCGGTCCTGTGGTGGCCATGGTGTGGGAAGGCCGCAACGCGGTCGCCGTGGCGCGGGCCATGATGGGCGTCACCGACTCCGCCGAGGCGGCGCCGGGCACCATCCGGGGCGACTTCTCGCTGAGCAAGGAAGAGAACGTGGTCCACGGGTCCGACAGCGACGAGAGCGCTGCCCGCGAGATCGGCCTGTTCTTCGATGAGGCCGAGCTCGTCTGACGCCACTCCCGGGGGCCGGACCGGCGCGCAGGCGCGCCCCGGCCGGCCTGTCAAGCTCGTCCTCGCCTCGAAGTCGCCGCAGCGCGACGCGCTGCTCCGCCAGCTCGGTGTGCCCTTCCGGATCGTCGTCAGCGAGCA
The DNA here is from genome assembly GCA_903921965.1 of uncultured Thermoleophilia bacterium. The sequence continues at coordinate 1,655 of CAIXSE010000651.1, forward strand.
CGACGAAGACCTGCACGACGGCGATCCCGTGCGCACCGTCGAGCTCAACGCCCGCGGCAAGGCCGCCGAAGTACTCGCCCGGGTGCACCTGCACCCGGGCGAGCTCGTGCTCGGCGTCGACACCGTCGTCGTCATCGACGGCCGCGTGCTGGGCAAGGCGGGCAGCGAACAGGAGGCGCAGGAGTACCTCCGCCTGCTCGCCGGCCGCCGCCACGAGGTCTACAGCGGTCTGCACCTCTGCGACCGCGGACGCGGCGTGACGGAGCACGCCGTCACAGGCGTGACCTTCAGGGCCCTGACGGGCGCCGACATCGTCCGCTACGTCGCCTGCGGCGAGTGGCGCGAGCGTGCCGGCGCCTACGCCATCCAGGGTGTCGGCTCGGCGCTCGTCGCCGGCGTCGACGGCGACTACTTCAACGTCGTAGGCCTGCCTGTGGCCGAGCTGGTCACGGCGCTGGCCGCCTTCGGCGCCGCGCCGTTCTCCTGGCTCGGCGGGGCGCCGCCAGGCGCCTGAGAGCCGCCGTCCGCGTCCCCCGGACGTGCCCGCGGCGGCCGCCCGCCGACGTCATGTGCGGGCGCGCGCGCGGAGCTTCGCCCCGCGCGCCGAACTACGCTCTGCGCCCTGCGCGCGGAGCCGCACGAGACGCCCTCCGGTGGCCCCGTCCGGAGGACGCGTATACAATCGTCGTTCGATACCACCCGAAAGGAGCCACCATCAGCTTCCTCGGCTTCGTGACGGGCTTCGGGGCCCGCGACATGGCGGTGGACCTCGGTACCGCCAACACCCTCGTCTACCTCCGCGGCCGCGGCATCGTGCTCAGCGAGCCGTCCGTCGTCGCCATCGACCACCGCACCGGTGAGGTGCATGCCGTCGGGGCCGAGGCCAAGCGCATGCTCGGCCGCACCCCCGCCACCATCAGTGCCGTCCGCCCGCTCAAGGACGGCGTGATCGCCGACTTCGACGTCACCGAGCAGATGCTCCGCCACTTCATCCGCAAGGTCATGCAGAACCGCTGGGCGCACCCTCGCGTGGTCATCTGCGTCCCATCTGGTGTGACCGGTGTCGAGAAGCGGGCCGTGGAAGAGGCCACGTACTCGGCGGGCGCCCGCTGGGCGACCCTGATCGAGGAACCCATGGCGGCCGCCATCGGCGCCGGTCTTCCGGTGGCTGAGCCCACGGGCAGCATGATCGTGGACATCGGCGGCGGTACCAGCGAGGTGGCCGTCATCTCGCTGGGCGGCATCGTCGTGAGCCAGTCCATCCGCGTGGGCGGGGACGAACTCGACGAGGCCGTCATCAGCTACGTCAAGAAGGAGTACAAGCTGCTCATCGGCAGTCAGACGGCGGAGGAGATCAAGCTCGAGATCGGCTCGGCGCACGCCCTGCCGCAGGAGGAGCAGGCCGAGATCCGCGGCCGCGAC
>CAIXSE010000652.1 GCA_903921965.1 uncultured Thermoleophilia bacterium
GCACGGGCGATGGTCGCGCAGCCGAAGATGCTGATCCTGGACGAGGCGACCAGCAACGTCGACACGCGCACCGAGAAGCTCATCCAGCAGGGCCTGCAGCGCCTGATGGCCGGTCGCACCAGCTTCGTGATCGCCCACCGGCTGAGCACGATCCGCCCCGCCGCCAGGATCCTGGTGGTGCGGGGCGGCGCCATCGTCGAGCAGGGGCCGCACGACGAACTCATGGCGGCGAAGGGCTTCTACTACGAGCTCTACATGAGCCAGTTCAAGGGGAAGGCGCCGGCCGGGGTGGAGCTCTAGCGCCTCGGACCGCCTCAGGCTGCGCTGAGCGGCCGGATCAGTTCGACCTCCGCGCCGATCGCCCGCTCCGCGTCCCAGAGGTCGACGGCGCGCTGCGCATCCAGCCAGAACGCGGCGGAATCACCGAACAGGCGCGAGAGCCGCAGCGCCATCTCGGGACTCAGCGCCCGCCGCTCGCGCACGAGCTCGTTGACCGTCTGCCGCGAGACGCCGATCGCGTCGGCCAGCCCGGCGATGCTGAGGCCGCTGTCCGGCAGGAAGTCCTCCCGCAGCATCTCGCCCGGGTGGGTCGGCCGCCTCGACATCGCCCCGGTGTTCAGTACGCTCATCGTTGTGCCACCTCAGTGGTAGTCCGTGACTTCGACATCGAACGCGTCGCCACCCTCCCAGCGGAAGCACACGCGCCACGTGTGGTTGATGGCGATCGCGTGCTGGCCTTCGCGCTCCCTGTGCAGCGGGTGCAGACGGTTGCCCGACGGCACCCTCAGGTCGTCCAGCGAGGAGGCGAGGTCGACGTACTCGAGCTTGCGTACGGCCCGCCGTGCGAGCTCGGACGGGAACCGTGCAGACGAACCGGTGCGGTACAGCTCCTCCGTGCGCTTGTCCGCGAACGACCTGATCACGGGGAAATGTAACGCGTCACGTGACAGAGGTCAACAGCGCGGACATCCATGCCGGGACAGTACGAGCCGCCACCCGGGAGGCACAATGGTGACGATGGCAGGAGCGAGGTGACGTTAGGCGCCGCGGCCCGGCAGGCGGCCGCACGGACCGCCGGCCCGGCCACGAGACGCTCACCCGCCGCGCCCGGCCGCTACCCCCCGAGCTCCCCGGCGATGAACGCGTCGAGCGGACGCATGCTGTCGGCGAACAGGGCGTAGCCCATCCACTTGGCGGTGGCCACGAAGTAGTCGGCCTGGCGCCGTGCGGGGAGCCGCCGCAGTTCCTCCGCAAGGGCGCGGGAGGCCGGCACGTGGTTGGCGATGACGAAGACGACCTCCGGCCGCTGCGTGAGCTCCTGCAGGTCGAGCGCGCGCAGGCGTTCGGGGATCGACGGCAGCCCCAGGCGCTTCTTGACGGCGAAGATGGCGGCGAGCTCCGCGCGCAGGAGCTCGTAAGGCCCCGAGGTCGTGGCGCCGCGGTCCGGGGCCAGGAAGGCCTCGATGTCGCGCACGTGCTTGGCCAGCCCCGGCGAGAGCCTGGCCCCGGCCGGGTCGAGCGCGTGCGAGGCCAGGGCGGCGTCGCCGGTCTTCATCTCCACGATGACCGGCGTGGCCACCGCGTTGCGGCGGCTGCCCCCGGCGACCGGCCAGCGCAGCCCCACCATGTCGAAGCGGAAGTCGGCGGCCCGCCCCGGGAACGCCGCCGGCGACTGCGCGTACTCCACGTCCACGATCACGTAGTCCGAGCGCTCGCCCGAGCTGTGCCGGTTGTTGTCGCGCACCACCGCCTGCTGGTACTCGCGCTCGATGCGCGGCTTGCGCGCGAAGCGGATGTCCATGGCCTGCTTGAGGTGCGGGAAGGCGTCGACCCAGGCCTCGGCGTCGTCGAGCGACTGGATGACGCTCGGCGGGCGCTCCGGCGGCGCCCA
>CAIXSE010000653.1 GCA_903921965.1 uncultured Thermoleophilia bacterium
ACTACACCGAGCTCAAGGCCGGCCTGACGATAGCCACCCTGCCGGCCGCCGGCCTCGTCATCGCGCCGTTCGCCGGCCGCCTGGTGGACCGCCTGGGGGCACGGCCCCTGGCCGTGCTCGGGGCGGTCCTCGCCGCGGCCGGCCTCGTCGCGATGGGCCTGCTCTCGCGGACGGCGCCGCTCGACCAGGTCGTCTGGCGCTGCGTGCTCGTCGGGGCCGGCGTCGGCCTCTCCCTGCCGGCCCTCACGGCCGCGGGCATGGGCGCCCTGGCCGAAGGCGTCAAGGGCGCCGGCGCGGGCATGCTCAACACGGCGCGCCAGCTCGGCTTCCTGCTCGGCGTCGCCGTGCTCGTCGCCGTGTTCGCCCACACGATGGTGGTGGCCGTCAACGACGCCGCCGACGAAGGCCAGGCGATGACCCGTGCCCAGACCGGCGTCTCGCAACCCATCAAGGACAGGATCGTCGCGGCCCTCGACACGGCCCGCGGCATCGACGTCACCGCCGGCATGAGCGAGATCCGCAAGATCGCCCACCCCATCGCCGACGCCATCGGCCCGGATGTGGGGTTCCTGGAGGGCATCGTCCTCATCCAGCTCAAGGACGAACTCGAGAACATGCTCTGGGACGACGTCTCGGCCGCGTTCCGCTGGCCGTTCTACGTCGCCGCGATGGCCGCGGCCGCCGGCGCCGTCGCCGGCGCCTTCCTCCCGCGCCGCCGCCGGGCCACCGCACCCGCGCCGCCCGCCGACGGTCAGCCACCGGCGGCCGCCGGGTAGACTGCGGTCCATGAGCAGTGTCAACGAGACACGCCTGCCCGGCGTCGGGATCCGCTTCGACTTCACCGCCCAGGACGGCTCGAAGATCGTCGTCGTCAACCACGTGAGCGGGCGCTGTGAGGTGCTGCTCTGCAGCCGCGACGACCCCGACGCGTGCCACGTCGTCCTGCGCCTCGCGCGCGAAGACGCCAAGGTCCTCGCCGAGACCCTCGGCCAGTCGCAGGTCACCGAGGAGGTCACCGGGATGCGGCTCTCCACCCAGGGCCTGACGATCGACTGGCTGCCCGTGGAGCCGTCGTCTCCCTGGGCGGGCCGCACGGTCTTCGACATCGAGCACGCCGACGAGGAGGCCGCCTCCATCGTGGCGGTCGTCCGGGCGGACGCGACCATCGCCTCGCCCCCGTCCACGTTCACGCTCGAGGGAGGCGACACCGCCGTGGTCGTCGGCACGCCCGGCGGCGTCGAAGGGCTCGCTCGTCTGCTGCGCAGCTCGTAGCAGCCATGCTGCTGCTCGCCGTCACGCCAGGCAGCGCCCGCTTCCTGCTCGAGGTGGGCGCCGTCCTGCTGGTCCTGGCGGTGCTGGCGCGCGTGGCCGTGCGCACCGGCTTCTCGCCGATCCCGCTCTACCTGCTGGCCGGGCTCGGGATCGGGTACGTGGCCCCTCGCACCATCGACCCGCTCCTCGTCAACGTGGAGTCGCTCCTGGCCGTCATCCTGCTGCTCTTCATGCTCGGCCTGGAGTACACGGCCGAGGACGTGGTCGCCAGCCTCCGCTCCGGGCTCGGGGCCGGCGTCGCCGACTTCGCGCTGAACTTCCCGCCGGGGTTCGTCGCCGCCCTGCTCCTGGGCTGGGGCCTGCTGCCCGGTGTCGTCCTCGGCGGCGTGACCTACATCTCGTCCTCGGGCATCGTTGCGAAGGTGCTCGACGACTTCGGCCGCCTCGGCAACTCCGAGACCCCGCCCATCCTCTCCGTGCTGGTGGCCGAGGACCTGGCGATGGCACCCTACCTACCTCTGCTCGCCGTCCTGCTCGCGGGAGGGAGCGCGTGGCGCGGCATCCTGCTGGCGCTGGGCGCGGTGGGCCTCGCCGTCGTGGCGCTTGCGGTGGCGAGGCGGCACGGCCACGTCCTCTCCCGCGGCCTGGCCCACCCCAAGAGCGAGGTCGTGCTCCTCACGGTCATGGGCCTGCTGCTCCTCGTGGGCGGGGCCGCCGAGCTCTTCAGCGTCTCCTCGGCGGTGGTGGCCTTCCTGGTCGGCCTCTCGATCTCGGGCTCGCTGGCGGCCCGCGCCCGCGAGCTGCTCAGCCCGCTGCGCGACGTGTTCGCCGCGGTCTTCTTCGTACTGTTCGGGATCCAGACCGACGTCGGCGTCATCCCCAGCGTGCTGGGCGCCGCGGCGGCGCTTCTCGTGGTGACCACCGCGACCAAGATGGCCACGGGCTGGATCGCCGCGCGCCGGACCAGCGGCGTGGCCGGCCGCCTGCGCGCCGGCACGGCGCTCGTGGCGCACGGCGAGTTCAGCATCGTCATCGCCGGGCTCGGCGTGGCCGCGGGCCTCGAGAGCGTGCTCGCTCCTCTCGCCGCGACCTACGTGCTCTTCACGGCCGTCGGCGGACCGCTGCTCACGCGCTACGCCGACCCGCTGGGCCGCCGGGTCGCCGCACGCGGCCGGCGGCGGCGCGAGCGGGCGGGCGGCGGCTGACGGAGCCGAGCGCCGCGGTCCGGCCCCCGCCCCTTCACGTATACTGGCGCCGCATGCACGACGAGCAGCCCGCAGCCCCCATCCCGGCCGACTCCTTCAGCCACCTGGAGAACATCACGGCCAATCTGCAGCTCGTGGCCGACCTCGGCTACGGCGACGCGGCCCTGGCCTGGCTCGAGGACGACGGCACGCTCACCGTGCTCGCCGACGCCCGCCCGGCCACGGCCATGGACCCGTTCCCCACCTCCCGCGGGGGCGACGCGCTGTCGCCCGACGACGAGCCCGAGGCCTACGAGGCCGTGGCGCTCCGCCAGCCCGTGCTGGGCTCGCCACGGCGGGGACCGAACGCCGTCACGCGCACCACCGACGCCTACCCGATCGGCGACCCCGAGCCGTACGCGGTCGTCCTGCGGACCTTCGGCGAGCAGATCGAGACCACCGCGAGCCGCATGGAGACCGCCTTCATCGACGCGGCCCGAGACCTCATGCAGACCCTGCGGGGCGGGCCGCTCCTCGAGACACGCAGCGGCCTCCCCTTCTCCACCGAGCGCCGCGCCGGCGACGGCGTGCTGCGCGTGGGCCCGCGCGGCGACCTCGTCTACGCGTCGCCCAACGCCGTGAGCATCATGCGCAGCGCCGGCGTCGAGGGCCGCGTCACCGGCATGCACGCCGGCGAGCTCCCCGGCGGGGCGATCGCGATCTCGCCGCTGCTCGGCGGCAAAGGCGCCCTCGCCACCGAACTCGAGGTCGGCGACCGCACCCTGGGCTACCGGACCATCGCCCTCACCGCCAGCCTCCTGGTGCTCGTCGAGGACCTCACCGAGGCCCGCCGCCGCGAGCGCGAGCTGGGCATCAAAGAGGCGACCATCCGCGAGGTCCACCACCGCGTGAAGAACAACCTGCAGACCATCGCCTCGCTGCTGCGGATGCAGGCGCGGCGCAGCGACAACGACGAGGTGCGCCGCGCCCTCACCGAGGCCACGGAGCGCGCCGCCTCCATGGCGACCGTCCACGACCTGCTGGCTCACTCGGACCACGAGCGCGTCGACTTCGCCGAGGCCACGCGCCGCGTCGTCGACCTCGTACGCAGCGGCGTGCTCACCGTCGACCAGGACATCGCCGTGCGGGTGAGCGGCAGCACCGGCTACGTCACGGCGGGCGAGGCCACGTCGCTGGCCCTCGCCCTCACCGAGCTGGTGCACAACGCGCTCGAGCACGCGTTCGCGCCGGGCGCGTCCGGCCGCGTCGCCGTCGACCTCGTGCGCGACGGCGACGGCCTCACCATCACCGTCGCCGACGACGGCCGCGGCCTGCCCGAGGGCTTCGACCTCGGCGTCAGCCGCGGCCTGGGCTTCAGCATCGTCCGCACGCTCGTCGAAGAGGACCTGCGCGGCTCTCTCACCGCGGGCCCGGGCGACGCAGGCGGCGCC
>CAIXSE010000654.1 GCA_903921965.1 uncultured Thermoleophilia bacterium
AGCTCCTGCTACGCGCTCATGCCGCGCGACGTGCTGCTGGTCGTGGGCGACCAGGTCATCGAGGCGCCGATGGGCTGGCGCAGCCGCTTCTTCGAGCACCACGCCTACAAGCGGCTGTGCAAGGAGTACTGGAGGGGCGGGGCGCGCTGGATCTCCGCCCCGCGCCCCGAGCTCTGCGACGCCAGCTACGAGCCGGACTTCGTACCGATGGAGGAGGGCGAGCCGCAGCGCACCATCGCCACCGAGTACGAACCCCTCTTCGACGCCGCCGACGCCATCAAGTGCGGCGCCGACCTCTTCATCGCTCAGTCGAGCTGCTGCAACGAGTCCGGCATCGAGTGGCTGCGCCGCCACCTCGCGCCCGAGGTCACCGTCCACGAGGTCGAGGTCCACGACACCCACCCCATGCACATCGACGCGACCTTCTACCCGCTCGCGCCCGGCAAGCTCCTCGTGCACCCCGAGCGCTGCGCCAGGGTGCCGGACATGTTCGCGCGGGCCGGCTGGGACGTCCTCACCTGCCCCGAGCCGGACATGCCGCTCGACCACCCCATGTACAACTGCTCGCGCTGGATCAGCATGAACGTGGTGATGCTGGACGAGGAGCGCGTCATCGTGAGCAAGGGCGAGGAGCGCCTCATCAGCGCCTTCAAGAGGTGGGGCTTCACGCCCATCGAGTGCCCGTTCTACGACTTCGAGACCATCGGCGGGGGGTTCCACTGCGCCAGCGTGGACATCCGCCGGCGGGGGACGCTGCGGTCGTACTTCTGAGCGTCCCGGTTGTGAACCTTGTAATTGTGCCATCGCATGGCAAAATTACAGGATAATGACGGCTCAGGATCCAGAAGGCCAGCTTGGCGCGTACGTCCCGAGGACGCTCGAGGGGGTTCTCCGGCGGGCACTCGAGCAGTTCCCGGCAGTGATGGTCACCGGCCCGCGCCAGGCGGGCAAGACGACCATGCTGCGCCACGCCCTTGCGGCGACGCACAGGTACGTCTCGCTCGACGCGCCCGACACGCGCGAGACCGCGGTCAAAGACCCGCGCGGCCTTCTCGCTGCCTATCCGCCTCCGGTGATCCTCGACGAGATCCAGAATGCGCCGGCTCTGCTGTCGTACATCAAGGAGCGCATCGATGCGGATCGCGCGCGGCGCGGCGACTGGGTGGTGACGGGTTCGCAGAACCTCATGCTCGCGGCCGGTGTGTCGGAGTCTCTGGCCGGCCGCGTAGCGCTGCTGCGGCTGTTGCCTCTGTCACTGCGCGAACTCGTCCGCGACCCGGGGCGGCCGCTGCCGTGGGACGCTGCGCGGACCACCACCCCTGCAGGTGAGCCCCCGGGAGGATCCGGTCGCGACCTTGCGACACCCGCCATCTGGTCGCTCATCGTGCGAGGCCTGTATCCTCAGCTCGCCGTTGAGCCCGGGCTCGATCAGGAGCTGTGGCACGACGGCTACCTGGGAACCTACCTCGAGCGGGACGTGCGCAGCGTGACCGGCGTCGGCGACCTGCTCGAGTTCCAGGTCTTCCTTCGGGCCTTGGCGGCCCGCTCCGGCCAGCTGCTCAATCTGAGCGGGATCGCTCGCGACATCGGGATAGGTGTGAACACCGCCAAGCGCTGGCTGGGCATCCTGGAGGCGACGTACCAAGTGTTCACGCTGCGGCCGTACTTCGCCAATATGACCAAGCGGCTGGTCAAGACGCCCAAGGTGTACTTCACCGATCCCGGCACGCTGTGCCACCTGGTGGGCATCCGCACGGCGGCTCACGCAGCTTCCGGACCCATGTCGGGCGTGCTCGCCGAGACCGTGGTCGCGGGCGAACTGCTCAAGACAGCCCTGCATCGGGGTGCGTCGCCCCGCCTCCACTTCTGGCGCACGGCTACAGGGGTAGAGGTCGATCTGCTCAGCGAGATCGCCGGCGTCGGCTCCGCCCGGCTCGTCCCCGTCGAGGTGAAGTCGGCGGCGACCGCTGTCCCGGGGATGGCCCGCAGTATCCGGCAGCTCTCGACGGACCTGGGTGAAGCGGTCGCTGCCGGGTGGGTCGTCTACCTCGGCGACCGGCGGCTGCCGCTGGGCGACGGGGTCACGGCGCTGCCGCTCGCTGAGCTGTAGTCCGGCGGCCCCGGCACGGGGGCGTCGTTCACGA
>CAIXSE010000655.1 GCA_903921965.1 uncultured Thermoleophilia bacterium
GCCTTCGCCATGAAGCTCGCCCAGAAGGGCACCGAGCTGGACAACTGCCCGCACGTGAGCGAGGAGGCCAAGCAGGCCCTCGACGCCGCCTCGGCGCCGCCCATCAAGCTCATCACCATCGGCACCGGTGAGCGCGCCTTCGAGATCGGCAACGAGACGGTCATGTTCCGTCACGAGAAGACCTTCTACCACCAGCCGGGCCTCGTGGTCCGCGTGGCGTGCGACGACCCGCAGCTCGCCGAGAAGGCCGCCGCGGCGTGCGCCTACGAGGTGGAGCGGGTCGGCATGATCCTCAAGCTCGACGGGCTCGCCGTGGAGCACACGGCCGGCGACGCCGCCGCCTACGCCGCGGCCGTGGCCGCGGCCCGCGCGGCCGCCCCCGGCGTGCCGCTCGTGCTCATGACGTCCGACGCGGCGGCGGCCGACGCGGCCCTCGCCGGCGGCGCCGCCGCCGAGAAGCCGCTGCTCCACGCCGCCACGGCCGCCAATTGCGCCGCCATGGCCGAGGTCGCCAAGAAGCACGGCGTGCCGCTCGCCCTCAAGGTCGAGGACGGCGACCTCTCCGCCCTGGCCGACCTCTCGGCCCTGGCCACCGAGGCCGGCGTCGAGGACCTCGTCCTCGACCCGGGCACCGCCTCGCTCGCCGGCGACCTGTCCGCGTTCACGCAGCTGCGCCGCCTCGCGCTGAAGAAGGGCGCCCGCGCCCTGGGCTACCCCATCTTCGCGTGCTGCGCCGCCGATTCGTGGGAGATGGAGCTGACCCGGGCCACGCAGGCCGTCGCCAAGTACGCCGGGGTGGTCGTCGTCGACAGCGCCGACCCGAGCGTCTACTACACGCTCATCACGCTGCGCCAGAACGTCTACACCGACCCGCAGAAGCCCATCCAGGTCGAGCCGAAGCTCTACGAGATCGGCTCGCCCACGGCCGACAGCCCGGTGATGATCACCACCAACTTCTCGCTCACCTACTTCTCGGTCTCGGGCGAGGCCGAGGGCGCGGGCATGCCGTCGTGGCTCCTCGTGTCCGAGAGCGACGGCCAGTCGGTGCTCACCGCCTGGGCGGCCGGCAAGTTCGACGCCGAGAAGATCGCCAAGACCGTCAAGGGCAGCGGCATCGAGAACATGATCAACCACCGCAAGCTCGTGATCCCCGGCCACGTCGCCGGCCTCTCCGGCGAGGTCGAGGAAGAGCTCCCCGGCTGGACCATCATGGTGGGCCCGCGCGACGCCGTGGACATCCCGAACTACCTCAAGACCGTGTGGAGCGCCTGAGGCGCCCGTCGAGGTCGAGTGACTGACGTACCGCCAGCCGTGACCGGCGCCTGGAACGAGGAGTGACTGTGGACGAGGCGCCGGTCGCGGCCAGCCGCACCATGGCAACCATCACCTTCTCACCGTCCGGCGAGACCGTCGACGTACCGCTCGGCACCACGCTGCTCGACGCGGCCGTCCTCTGCGAAGAGGACGTCAAAGCTCCGTGCGCGGGGCAGGGACGCTGCGGCCGCTGCCGCGTGCGTGTGACCAGCGGCGACGTCGAGCGCCGCAGCAACGCGGGGCTCGAGACGACGGAGATCCTCGAGGGCTGGGCCGTCGCCTGCCAGACCTTCATCAAGGGGTCCGTCGAGGTCGAGGTCCCCCAGCGCAAGAAGGAGACGGTGCGGCCCCACGGCCACGCCGTCGCCGAGCCGGAGTCGCTGCCCATCAGCGGCGACTGGCGGCAGAACCCGGCCGTGCGCATGTTCGCGCTCGACATCGAGCCGCCGTCGCTGGAGGACCAGACCAGCGACTTCGACCGCCTGCGCCGCGCCCTCAGCCAGCAGCACGACATCCCCGAGATCCGCGCCGAGCTGCCGGAGCTCACGAGGCTCAGCACCGCCCTGCGCCACGCCAACTGGAAGGTCACCGTGGCGCTCGAGATGCGCGACTGGGTGTACGGCACGTACCTGCCGCCGCGCCTGCTTCGCGTGTACCCGTCGGCGTTCCCGCAGGCCAGCATGGGCCTCGCGGTCGACCTCGGGACCACGTCGATCGTGGCGTACCTGCTCGACTTCACCACGGGGCGCGTCGTCGACTCGGCGAGCGCCTACAACGGGCAGATAGCC
>CAIXSE010000656.1 GCA_903921965.1 uncultured Thermoleophilia bacterium
CTCTCAGCTCCTCACACAAGCGCACACGAACGGACGGGCAGCAGATTAGCTTGCGCTCGTGAGAACTTGCACAAGCGCACAGAATGCGTTAGAAACGGCTGACGGTCCAGCTACAGGAACGGGACCCATTTGAGGTAGCCAGAACACCCCAGCACCGCCCTCCCCGCTCCCCCTCCCGCCTTGCCCGGTCCTCCACCCGGCCACCGCCTCAGGGGTACGGCGTCGGCGGCGCCGGGACGCACGACCGGGCGCACCTGGAGGGGGCGCCATGGGGAAATGCCGAGCGAGAAAGGGAGTGTGCGGTGCCCAAGATCCTCATTGTCGATGACGACCCCGACATCGTCGAAGCCTGCACGTTGGTCCTCGAGCGCGAGGGCTACGAGGTCGACGGCGCGCCCAACCGCGGGGAGGGCATGAAGAAGCTCGAGGCCGGTGTGCCCGACCTCATGATCCTCGACGTGATGATGGAAGAGCCCGACGACGGGCTGCGCATGGCCCGCGAGGTCCGCAAGGCCGGTCACACCTTCCCCATCATCATGCTCACCAGCGTCAACGCCGCCATGGGCCTCAACATCGACAAGGACGAAGAGATGGTCCCGGTCGACGAGTTCCAGCCCAAGCCTGTGGACCCGCAGACCCTGGTGGCCAAGGTCCAGAAGCTGCTCGCCTAAGAGAGGACGCTCATGCTCGTCACCCAGCAGGAGCAGCTCCGTACCGAGGTCACCGCACTGGTCGACAGGCTCGGCCCGGGCCGGAGCTCGCTCATCCCCATCCTTCAAGACGTCAAGTGGCGCTACCACGACATCGACAGCGACGCCATGCAGATCATCGCCGACCTGCTCGACATCCACCCCGTGGAGGTCTACAGCGTCGCCACGTTCTACGCCTTCCTCGACCCCGAGGCCCAGGGCGAGTTCGTCGTCCGCCTGTGCACGACCATCTCGTGTGAGCTGGCCGGCAAGGAGGCCATCGCCCGCCAGCTCGAGACCGAGCTCGGCATCGGCTTCGGCGAGACTTCCGAAGACGGCCGCTTCACCCTCGACCACGCCGCGTGCATGGGCATGTGCGACCAGGGTCCGGCCCTCCTCGTCAACGACAGGGTCTACACACGCGTCACGCCCGAGACCGTGCGCCAGATAGCGGCCGAGTGCCGCGCCGCCTACTCCGGCCACGCGGCCGAGCGCCAGGGGGGGTACCTCGTATGAGCATCGAGACCCAGGGGAACACCCTCACCTTCGCCTCCATCGACGGCGACGCCGGCCTCAGGGCCGCGCTTGCCATGTCGCGGCCGGACATCATCGACACCGTGTCCGCGTCCGGCATGAAGGGCCGCGGCGGCGCCGGTTTCCCGACCGGGATGAAGTGGAACTTCGCCGGTTCGGAAAAGGGCGACGAGAAGTACGTGATCTGCAACGCCGACGAGGGCGAGCCGGGCACCTTCAAGGACCGGGTCATCCTCACCGAGTTCCCGGACCTGGTGTTCGCCGGCATGACGATCGCCGGCCGCGCCATCGGCGCCTCGCTCGGCATCGTGTACCTGCGCGGCGAGTACACCTATCTGCGCTCGCACCTCAACGCGGTCATCAAGAAGCGCCGCGCCGCCGGCCTGCTCGGCGAGGACGTCGGCGGCGTGCAGGGCTTCGACTTCGACATCATCGTGGCCCTCGGCGCCGGCGCCTACGTCTGCGGCGAGGAGACGGCCCTCATCGAGTCGCTCGAGGGCTTCCGCGGCGAGCCCCGCAACCGCCCGCCGTTCCCGGTGGTGGCCGGCTTCCGCAACTGCCCCACCACGGTGAACAACGTCGAGACGCTCGCCTCGGCGGCGTGCATCTTCGCCAAGGGCGTCGACTGGTTC
>CAIXSE010000657.1 GCA_903921965.1 uncultured Thermoleophilia bacterium
GACCCTGATCCCGGGCGACGGCACCGGCCCCGAGCTGGCCGCCGCCCTCGAGACCGTCATCGGCGCCACCGGCGTGCCCATCCTGTGGGAGGTGCACGACGCGGGCCTCGGCGTGATGGAGGAGTACGGCACGCCGCTGCCTGACCACGTGCTCGAGTCCATCCGCCGCACGAAAGTCGCCATCAAGGGTCCGATCACGACCCCGGTGGGCACCGGCTTCCGCAGCGTCAACGTCGCGCTCCGTAAGGAGCTCGACCTGTACGCCTGCCTGCGCCCGTCAAAGACGATGAAGGGCGTGCGCTCGCGCTACGACGACATCGATCTCGTCGTGGTCCGCGAGAACACCGAGGACCTGTACGCCGGCATCGAGCACATGGTCGGCGACGACGCCGCCGAGAGCATCAAGATCATCACCCGCAAGGGCAGCGAGCGCATCGTGCGCTTCGCCTTCGAGTACGCGCGCCGCCACGGGCGCAGCAAGGTGACGGCGGTCCACAAGGCCAACATCATGAAGTGCACCGACGGCCTCTTCCTGGCCGTGGCCCGCGAAGTCGCCGAGCAGTACCAGGACATCGAGTTCGAGGACCGCATCGTCGACAACATGTGCATGCAACTGGTGCAGAAGCCGGAGCTGTACGACGTGCTCGTGATGCCGAACCTGTACGGCGACATCGTGAGCGACCTCTGCGCCGGCCTCATCGGCGGGCTCGGCGTCGCGCCCGGGGCCAACATCGGCGACGCCGCCGCGGTCTTCGAGCCGGTGCACGGCAGCGCGCCCAAGTACGCCGGCCAGGACAAGGTGAACCCCATGGCGCTGCTGCGCTCCGGCGTGCTGCTGCTGGAGCACCTCGGCGAGGCCGAGGCGGCGCGCCGCATGGAGGCCGCCATCGCCGCCGTGGTGGTCGAGGGCAAGGACGTGACCTACGACCTCGGCGGGACGGCCGGCACGTGCGGCATGGCGAAGGCCATCGCCGCGCGCATCGACGCCGTCTGAGCCGTCCGGCGCGGGTGCGGCTTCGCCCCCGTCGCCACAACCCGAAGAGGAGGCTCCCGTGGAGGAGCAAGAGAAGCGCATCAACCTGCACGCCACCCCCAAGAAGATGGCCGGCGTGTACGCCAACTTCGCCAACGTGAGCCACTCGGAGTACGAGTTCTCCATAACGTTCGTGCGCCTCGACCACGAGGGCGAGGAGCCCGGCGAGATGAACGGCGTCGTCGTGAGCCGTGTGAACCTCTCACCGAAGTTCATGAAGGAGCTCGTCGACGCGATGGTGGACAACTTCAGCAAGTGGCAGGCGGCGGAGAACATCAAGAACCTGCCGGAGGCTCCGCCCCGCGACCTCTGAGCGCCCGCGCCCGCCGGCGGCCCCCGTGCGGCCGGCGGACGCGTGGTCCGTCCCGGTCGGGCGGGCCAGAATGTCCAACCAGCCCGCCCGCCGCCCTCCCTTCTAGCCCTGTATGCAGCGCTTTATTGCCGCGCCAGCCGCCCGCGGCTAGAATGACCGGGCCTGTGATCCCACCGTTCTACGCGTCCGAGGGGGCACCTCGACGCGCGCCGCACGAACGGCGGTGACCCGTCATCGTTCCCAGGAGGACGCAGTGGATTTCTACAAAGGCAACGTGCTCAGGATCGACCTGAGCGCCGGGACCTCCAGTGTGGAGCCCCTCAACATGGAGTGGGCCGAGAAGTACATCGGAGGCAAGGGTCTGCTGCTCCGCTACATGTGGGAGGAGGTGCCGGCCAAGGTCGACCCGTGGGCGCCGGAGAGCCCCATCATCCTCATGACGGGGCCGTTCGCCGGCACCAATGTGAGCACCGCGTCGCGTCTGGTCGTGGGCTGCAAGAGCCCGCAGACGGGCATCCTCAACGACAGCTACGTGGGCGGCTCCTTCGCCCCCGAGATGAAGTTCGCCGGCTACGACGCCATCATCATCCAGGGCGAGTCGCCGGAGCCCGTCGTCGTCACCATCAAGGACGACGTCGTCTCGTTCATCCCCGCCGCCGGGAAATACTGGGGCCTCGAGACGTCCGCGATCGAAGAGGCCATGCGCCGCGACTTCGACCCCGACGCGAAGACGCTCTCCATCGGCCCGGCCGGCGAGAGCAAGCTGCTCTGGGCCTGCCTCTCCACCGACCAGTACCACAAGGCCGGACGCGGCGGCCACGGCGCCCTCTGGGGCCACAAGAACCTGAAGGCCATCTCCGTGAGGGGCACCGGGTGCGTGGAGGTCGGCGACGCGAAGGCCTTCCTCGCCGACCTGTATCGCATCCACACCGACTACGTCCTCACCGAGGACAACCTGTGGGCCAACGAAGAGGGCACGCCGGTGCTCGCGCAGATCATGAGCGACGCCGGCGTCATCCCCACGCGCAACTGGTCCAGCGGCACCTTCGACCAGATCGAAGGTATCAACTCCGACTCCTTCCTCAGCGTGCGCACCAGGAACCGCGCCTGCTACCAGTGCGCCATCGGCTGCCGCCAGTTCCACGAGGTCGACGGCGTGTACGGCGAGGGCCCCGAGTACGAGACCATCGCCCTGTGCGGCGCGAACTGCGGCATCGGCGACATCGCCGCCCTCGTGAAGTTCAACCACATCTGTGACGAACTCGGCCTCGACACCATCTCCAGCGGCAGCGTCGTCGGCCTGGCGATGGACCTCACCGAGAAGGGCATCCACGACTTCGGCGTGCGCTTCGGCGAGGCCGAGGGGTACCTCGCGGCGCCCGCGCTCATGGTGAGCAGGGAGGGCGTCGGCGCCGATCTGGCCCTCGGCGCCCGCGCCCTGGCCGCCAAGTACGGCGTGCCCGAGCTCGCCATGGAGGTCAAGAACATGGAGCTGCCGGGCTACGACCCGCGCGGCTCGTTCGGCATGAGCCTCGGGTACGCCACGTCCGACCGCGGCGGCTGCCACATGCGCACGTACCCCATCGCCGACGAGATCGTCGCCGGCGCGCTGCCGCCCGACAGCCTGGAGGGCAAGGCCGAGAAGGTCGTGTGGGGCAACCCGGCCGAGGGCATGATCGGAGAGAACTTCAGCGCCGTGAAGTTCTGCGGCATCTGGTGCGACTTCTGGGCGGTCACGCCCGAGCAGATCGGCCAGATCTTCAAGCACGCCTGGAAGCACGAGTTCACCGACGAGGACGTGTTCCGCATCGGCGAGCGCGTCTGGAACCTCGGGCGCCTCTTCAACCTGCGTGAGGGTGTGGAGGCCGACACGATCCCGCACAAGCTGTACGCCGAGGAGCACGCCCACACCGAGGGCGCCTCGGCCGGCAAGGCCATCGGCACGGAGACGTTCAGGCAGGGACTGCTGGACGTGTACAGCATCCGCGGGTGGGACGAGAACGGCGTGCCCAGCGAAGCCAAGCTCGCCGAGCTCGGCGTCGACGTGCGACTCTGACGGCTGACGCCGGACGAAGGAGAGAC
>CAIXSE010000658.1 GCA_903921965.1 uncultured Thermoleophilia bacterium
GTCCTCCTCGGCGTCGACGACGATCGCGCAGCGCTGCTCGTCCACGCGCACCTCGGTGACGATGGTGTCGACGAACGGGTGCGCGGCGCGCACCTTGCGGAGCGCCGCGCAGACCCTCTCGAACTCCGGGGTGTCGCGGTCCTCGGGGCGGCGGAGACGGGCGTGGTCGCTCGCCTCGACCAGCCGCGCCGCCTCCTGCGCGACGGCCTCGAGCGCGAGCCTGTGCTCCTCGAGCCGGTCGAGCACGCGCACGAACGCGTCCACCATCTCCGGGTCGAACTGGCTCCCGCGGCAGGCGCGCAGCTCTCGGATGCACTCGTCGTACGACAGGGCCGGCTGGTAGATGCGACGCGAGGACATGGCGTCGTACGAGTCGACGATGCAGAGGATGCGAGCCGCCGCGGGGATACTGTCGCCGGCCAGGCCGTCCGGGTACCCGCCGCCGTCGTACCGCTCGTGGTGGTGGCGGACGCCGGCCACGAAGTCCTCGCTGAGGATCGCCTCGATGATCTCGGCGCTGACCACGGGGTGCTCCCGCATCTGCGCCCACTCCTCGTCGGTGAGCGCCCCGGACTTGAGCAGCACCCTGTCGGCGATCGCGACCTTGCCGACGTCGTGGAGGTAGGTCGCCTCCTCGAGCAGCTCGACCTCGCGCTGCTCCCACCCCAGCTCGTGGGCGAGCAGCACGGCGTAGGCCGCCACTCTCGCGGCGTGCCCGATGGTGTACACGTCCTTGGCGCTCAGCGCCGAGCTCAGCGTCTTCAGGCTGGCCAGGTGGAGGCCCTTCACGTTCTCGAACAGCCGGGCGTTGTGCAGCGCGATGGCGGCCTGCTCGCCGAGGCCGCGGGTGAACTCCAGCTCGGCGTCGGTGAACGCGCGCTCGGCGGCCGTCTCGATGAGCGTGAGCACGCCGAGCGCCTTTCCCCCGAAGCTGAGAGGGACGGAGAGGCACGTCTTCTCGTCGTGGAACTCCATGGACTCCCGCACGTCGGGCGGAAGCTCCGGGTCGGAGATCGTCTCCACGACCAGCACGCCGCCCTCGAGCAGCCTGCGGTCGGACGGGTAGGCGGACAGCGGGAACGGCTTGTTGAGGTCCTCGTAGACCGAGGGGTGCTCCTGGTACACGGAGCGCATGGTCAGGGTCTCGGCGTGCGCGTCGTACTCGAAGATCAGCGCCTCGGGGCAGCCGAGCGAGGTCGCCGCGGCGCGCACGAGCGTGTCGAGCACCTCGCGGATGACGAGCGTGGACGTGAGCGCCCTGCTGCCCTCGAGCAGGGACGCGAGGCGCTGCGTCTGGTCGGCCTGCCGCTGGTACAGCGTCGCGTTGTCGACGGCGAGGGCCGCCATGCGCGCGCACGCCTCGGCGGTGGCGACCTCCTCGTCGGTGAACCACCGCGGGGCGGCGGTCTCCGCGACCTCGATCGTCCCCAGCACGCGGCCCCGCGCCTCCATCGGCATGGCCAGCACGGCCTTCTGACCCCAGCGCCGCATCTGCGCGCGGTCCGCGTCGCTGAGCGCGGGGTCGTCCAGCGAGGTCACGGCCACCGCCCTGCGTTCGGCGATGGCCCGCCGGCTCGCGCTCCAGTCGAGCGGCGACGAGCGGAGGCCGACCCACTCGTCCACCACCCGGCCGTGCAGGCAGGCGGCCTGGCACGAGAGGGAGCCGTCCTCCTCGAGCCGGTAGATGTCGCAGCCGGCCGTCCCGAGGATGGCGGAGATGCGCCGCGAGGCCGCGGCCAGCACGGTGGGCAGGTCGAGGCTCGACGCGAGCTCGAAGTTGAGCTCGCTCAGGAGGCGCTCGCGACGGGCGCGGGCGTCGAGCTCGCGGCTCCGCCGTTCGAGGTCCTGGAACAGGCGCGCGTTGTGCACGGCCGCCGAGGCCTGGAGGCCGAGGCCGACGGCGAGCTCCAGCTCGTCAGGCGTGAACACGCGCTCGTGCTCGGTCTCGCCGAGGACCAGCACCCCGAGGCGCTCGTCGCCGAAGCGCAGCGGCACCGAGAGGCACGTCTTCTCGCCCCACAGCTCCATGGACCGCCGGCTCGCCGGCTCCAGCTGGGGGTCCGACAGGGTCTCGACCACCGGACCGCCGCCCAGCAGGATCGCGCGCTCCACCGGGTTCTCGCTCAGCGGGAGCAATCGGCCGTCGGCGGCGAACGAGCCGTCCACCTCGAAGCCTGCGCGCTGCACCAGCGCATCCTGCTCGGGCACGTGCTCCCAGATGACGCAGTAGCCGGCGCCGAGGACGAGCGTGGCCTCACGCGCGACCGCATCGAGCACTTCTTCCGGCACCAGGCTCGACGTGATGGCGCGGCCGGCCTGCAGCAGCGACGCCACGCGGGCGGCGTCCTCCCTGGGGCGCGGCGAGGCGTCTCGCGGGGGGGTCTCCCGCTCACCGGCCAGCCGCTCCACCTCGCCGCGGCGGAACTGCCGCTGGCCGCTCGGGGTCCGGCGCGAGGCGACGAGGCCGCGGTCGGCCCAGCGTCTGAGCGTGTGCTGGCTCACGCCGAGCACCTCCGCGGCTTCGGACACGCGCAGCCAGCGCCGGGCTTTCGCCGCACCCTCTCCCGCATCACTCGCCATGGGTCTTACAGTCGGACGAACGGCCTCAGTCCTTTACCACCTCTGCGGCCAGGACACGGCGCGGAGACGGGCGCCGCGCGTCCTTCCGTCCCCACAGGTCGCTAGGCTGCCACGACCGTCCCGAGGAGGACCGCGCCATGCCTCACGAGCTCAACCCCGAGCAGTTCGCCGCCGCACAGCACGGCGACGGGCCGCTGCTCATCGTCGCCGGCGCCGGCACCGGCAAGACGGCGACACTGGTGCACCGCGTCGCGCACCTCATCGAGCGCGGCGTCGACCCGCGGCGCATCCTGCTGCTCACGTTCACGCGGCGGGCCGCGGCCGAGATGCTCCGGCGCGTCGATGCGGTGCTCGTGGCCGGCGGGGGCGCCGGCGGAGGGGCCGGCGGGGGCGCCGGCACCGGCGCCGTCTCCGGCCGCGTGTGGGGCGGCACCTTCCACGCCGTCGCCGCGCGCCTGCTGCGCGTGCACGCGCGCGACATCGGCATGGAGCCCGACTTCACGATCGTCGACCGGGGCGACGCCGAAGACCTCATGCACGTCGCCCGCACGGCGCTCGGCCTCGGGCGCGGCGGCGAGCGCTTCCCGCAGAAGGCGACCTGCCTCGACGTGTACTCGCGCTGCGTCAATGCGCAGCGGCCGCTGCACGACGTACTGCACACCGCCTTCCCGTGGTGCCTGCCGGCCGAGGAGGGTCTGGGCCGGCTGTTCGCCAGGTACACCGACGCCAAAGAGGAGCAGCAGGTGCTCGACTACGACGACCTGCTGCTGTTCTGGCGCGCCCTGCTCGCCGACCCCGACGGCGGCCCGCGCGTGCGCGAGCGCTTCGACCACGTGCTCGTCGACGAGTTCCAGGACACGAACGCGCTGCAGGCCGGCATCGTGTCGCTGCTGCGGCCCGGCGGCTCGGGCGTCACCTGCGTCGGCGACGACGCCCAGGCCATCTACGGGTTCCGGGCCGCCACCGTGCGCAACATCCTCGACTTCGAGCAGCGCTTCCCCGGCGCCGAGGTGCGCAC
>CAIXSE010000659.1 GCA_903921965.1 uncultured Thermoleophilia bacterium
TCCGCGAGCGGCAGCGCCGGCCCGGCCCCGGTGATGGGCGGCACGCTCAAGGTCGCCATCACGCCGTCGCTCACCGACATCGATCCGGTGACGATCTACGACACCGGAGGCATGATCCTCGTAGCGCAGTTCTGCGAGTACCTGATCGGCCTCAACGACGACTTCTCCCTCAAGCCCGTGCTCGCGGAGAGCTGGTCGGCGAACGAGAAGGCCGACGTCTGGACGTTCAAGCTCCGGCAGGGAGTCAAGTTCAGCGACGGCAGCCCGTTCGAGGCCGAGGACGTGGTGGCCAGCATCGACCGGCTCGTCGACCCGAAGAGCGGCTCGGGGGCTCTGGCCGCCTTCCAGGGCATCCTCTCGCCGGGGGGGACGAAGAAGGTCGACCAGTACACCGTCGCGTTCAACCTCGACAAGCCGTTCGCCGACTTCCCGTACCTCGTCTGTCAGTCCTCCTACAACACGGTGATGCTGCCGCGCACCTACGAGGGCGATTGGGTCAAGAACCCTGTGGGCACGGGTCCGTGGCTGCTCAAGCAGTACGTCGCGAAGCAGTCCTGCACGGCCGTGAAGAACCCGGGCTACTGGGGCAAGGACGCGGAGGGCCGTGCGCTGCCCTACATGGACCAGGTGGACTGGGTCATGATCGAAGACAAGGCGGCGCAGACGCTCCAGCTGCAGTCGGGCACGATGGACGTGCAGGCGGAGACCAGCTTCCAGGGCTCCCAGGCCCTCTTCAGCGATCCGAACCTCAAGGTCCTGGTGTTCAAGTCGCCGGCCATCCGCGAGCTCTTCCTGGGCACCGATCAGGACCCGTGGACGGATTACCGCGTGCGCCAGGCGTTCGCGCTGTGTCTGGACCGCCCGACCATCAACAAGGCCCTGTTCGACGGGCGGAGCACGCTCGGCTACGACTCGTTCTGGAACCCGGACGTGTACGTGGGCATGCCGGCGAACGTGGTCCGCAGCCAGGACTACGCCAAGGCCAAGCAACTGCTGTCCGACGCCGGACATGCGGACGGGCTCTCGGTGACCCTGAGCGCGCCGAACTTCCTGGAGATGCCGCAGTACGCGCAACTCGTCCAGGAGCAGTGCCGGCCGGCCGGCATCAACGTGAAGGTCGACGCCGTCGACTACAACGCGTGGTATTCGGGAGGACCGGAGGACGCGCCGTGGCTCAACGCCGCCGCCGGCATCGTCGAATGGGCGGCCCGCCCGACACCGTCGGTGTACGTCCAGGCCATGCTCCTGCCGGACAGCGCCTGGAACTCGTCCCACTGGAACGACAAGGAGTTCGCCTCCAGGTTCGACGAGTACGTCGCCACCGTCGACGAGGCGAGCCGGACGGACTTGGCCACGCAGCTGTCGCAGATGCAGCAGGACCAGACGCCGATCGTCGTGTCGTTCTTCGTCTCCAATCTGCGGGCGATGAAGAAGAACGTGTACGGCGTGCTGGGCCCCGGCGAGTCTTACATCGACGTGGCGCAGGCCTACATTGCCTGAGACGACCGCGGCCTCCGGAGCGCCGAGGGCGGCATCGCGGCGCACCGCGCCGGAGCCACCGCGCCCGCTCCGGCGCGAGCACCTGCCGGAAGCGGTGCGCCGGCACCGGTCCCCCACCGCGACGCGCAGTCGCGGTGGGGGACAAGGCCCGGCGGTGAGCAGCGCCACGCCACGGGTGACCGGCCCCGGAGTCTCGGGTAGCCTGGCTGCCGGTCCTGTCCGCTCCCTCGCGTAGGAGCACGGATGTCCGAGAA
>CAIXSE010000660.1 GCA_903921965.1 uncultured Thermoleophilia bacterium
CGGCGTGCTGCGTGGGCTTCTCGTACTTCTCGACGTGCACCCAGCCGTCGTCGCGCTTGACGACCACCGCGGCGTCGTAGGTGCCGAGCTCGTGCTCGTGGTGCAACTGCTTGACGGCGGCGAAGTCGTCGCGCGCCGCCTCTTCGCTGTCGTAGACCGCCAGGAACAGGAACACGGGTTCGTCGGCCATGCTTCTCCCTCCCTCAGGGGTATGACCCGCGGCCGTACCGCGGGGCGCCGGTCATCCCGTCGCCGCGAGCGATTCCTCGACGCTCGCCTCGACGTGCTTGCGGCCTCCTTCGACCGTCTTCTCCACGACGTCCTTCGCGTGCTGCGTCGCCTCCCGGAACGGCTCCTCCATACTCGAGTCGCCGACCAGGAGCACGAACGCGTCGCCCTGGTCCATCCGGGCGCCGATCTCGCGCAGGTCCTCGCGCGACATGCCTTCGGAAAGATGCACCGCCAGGGCCGCGGCGGCACCTCCGGCGACGGCCGCGGCGATGATGGCGGGGGGGAAGAGCACGCCGACGAGCGCCCCGACGGCCACGCCGGTCCAGGCGCCGCGCCTGGTCCCCTTCTCGACCTTGCTCACGTGGATCTTGCCGTCGTCCTCCCTGCTGACGATGGCCGCGTCGTAAGTCCCGTGGGCCCCGAGGTCGTGGATGCGTTTCACCTCGTACCAGTCCTGCTCCGCGTCCGGGTACGAGTGGTAGGTGGCGACGTAGACGAACACGGGGTCGTCGGCCATGGTGGCCCTCCTCGGGTCGAAGCGCCTGACGCTTCTCCATGCCCACGCGTTTCCCGCGGGAAACGCCGGCGGGCCGTGCGTTTCGCGAGGGACCCGCGGCCGGTAAGATGTGCACACCGGCCGCGCGGCGCGAGGGGGAGCAGTGGCGTCTACACAGAAGAAGCGCACCAGCATCGGTGTGATCTCCGACACACACGGCCACTTCGACCCGGTCGTGCTCGAGGTGTTCGCCGGCGTCGACCACATCATCCACGCCGGCGACGTCATCGACACCGCCACGCTGGACGCCCTCGCGGCGCTGGCCCCGGTCACGGTGGTGCCCGGCAACCTCGACACCGGCAAGCTGGGGCGCCAGCCCCGCGAGGTGGCGGGGAACGCCGGCGACGTGCTGTTCGTCGTCGGCCACAAGCGCAAGCGCCTCCTCAAGAAGCTGGCGACCGGCAAGATCGACGGGCTCCCCGCCGGCCGGCAACCCGACCTCGTGGTGTTCGGTCACGACCACATCCCGGCGGCGGAGTGGGTCGACGGCACGCTCTACCTCAACCCGGGCACCGCCTCGTCCCCGCACGAGGAGGACGACGACCCCACGATCGCCGTCGTCACGGTCGAGCCCACGGGACTCGGCGTCCGCTTCGTCCCGCTGGTGCGCTCCGAAGAGGCGCTCACCGGCTGACGCTGGCGGCGCGGCCGGAGCCGCCGCGCCTCCCGGCGCGGCCCCGCCGGCCGCACCCGCGCCGCCAGGAGGCGCCGTGAAGTCGCACACCGTCTACAAGACCTTCCGCGTCGAGCAGCGGCGCGCCTTCGTCCGCATCACCGAAGACGTGCAGCGCGCCGTGGACGAGAGCGGCATCCACGAGGGCATGGCCCTCGTCTCGGCGATGCACATCACCGCCGGCGTCTGGGTCAACGACGACGAGCCGGGCCTCCAGGCCGACGCCCTCGAGTGGCTCGACAAGCTGGCGCCGCCGTCCTGGCAGGAGCCGGCCAACGAGGTCGCGCGGGAGCTCCTCCCCGGCCCCGGCGACTACAGGCACCACCGCGGCGGGTACGAGGACAACGGCGACGCCCACCTCAAGAACCTGCTGGTCCACCACCAGGTCATCGTCCCGGTCACCGACGGCAAGCTCGACCTCGGCCCGTGGCAGGCGGTGTTCTACTGCGAGTTCGACGGGCGGCGCAGCAAACGCCTCGTCATCAAAGTGCTCGGCGAGTGAGACCGGGGGAGTGAGCCCGCGAGGAGACGGGCACCGTGAGGGCGAAGTGAACCGCGACAGGGCGCGTGCGGAACGGGAGGTCCCAGGATGAGCGACAGACGGACGGTCGTGGTGGTGGACGACGGCGACGTGGTGCGTGGCAGCTGGGGCGTGTTCCTGGCGGTGGGGATCGTGGCGATCGTGTTCGGGATCGTCGTGCTGTTCAATATCTGGGGCAGCGTGCGGCTCGTGGCGATCCTCGCCGGCCTCTTCCTCGTCTTCGCCGGCGTCATGCAGTTCATCAGCGTGCGCGGCCACCGGCGCAAGGCCGGGCGCATCATCTCCGGCGTCATCGCGCTGGCCATCGGCATCGGGCTCATCGTCTGGCCCGACACCTCGGTCAAGACCGTCGCCGTGCTCGTCGGGCTGGCGTTCCTCATCTGGGGCATCGCCTGGGCCGTCGCCGCCCTGGTCGACCGCGGCGAGGGCTGGGGGGTCGCTCTCGGCTTCGCCGTGGTGCTCATGATCGTCGGCGCCGTGTTCATCGCCTGGCC
>CAIXSE010000661.1 GCA_903921965.1 uncultured Thermoleophilia bacterium
AGCGCACGCCCGGCTCGCCCTCCACGACCTCGTCGACCAGCAGGAACGGCGGACGGTGGGGCAACAGCTGTTCGATCTGGGCGCGGTCGAGCTTCACAGCGGCTTCAGCTCCCTGGAGCGGCGGCCGTGCCTGCTCTCGATGCCGATGACGACGGCGGCGGTGGCCAGCCCCCAGCCGATGAGGTTCTTCACGGGGATGGTGCGGCCGCCGGGGAGCGGGACCGCGCCGAGGGTGTCGTCGAGCTTCTGCAGCACGTCCTCGACGACCCGGGCGAGAGGCTTTGGCGAGCCGGGCGCGGGCTCGTGCCCGACCGCCGTCATGACGCGCTCCGCGAACCCGGGCGGCGGCGCCAGCTCGAGCCGCCCCCACCCGGCGAGCGCGCCGCGCACCTCGCCCACCTGGGCGAGCTCGGCGGCGCAGTCGGGGCAGAAGCTGAGGTGGGCCTGCAGCTCGGCCACCTCGAGGTAGCCCAGCTCGCCGTCCACGTACTCGTTGATGCGCTTGCGGAAGTAGCTGCAGTCCAACTCAGGCCTCCCCCCGGACGCGTGTGAGCTTGAGGCGCAGCGACGCGCGCCCGCGGTGCACCATGACCTTCACCGTGCCGAGCGGCCGGCCGGTGACCTCGGCGATCTCCTGGTACGGCAGGCCGTACACATCGCGCAGCACCGTCGGCACGCGGTAGTCCTCGGGCAGGTCGCCGAGCGCGGCGACGATCGTGGCCGCGTCGAAGCCCTCGCCCAGCTCGGCCGCCGCCTCGCCGGCCACGTCGGGCACGTCGACCGGCTCCGGCCGCGCCTTCTCGCGCCGCCGGTAGTCGACGGCGGCGGTGAGCGCGAGCCGGAACAGCCAGGTGCTGAAGCTGGCCTCGCTGCGGTACTGGGGCAGCTTGCGGTAGCAGCGCAGGAACGCCTCCTGCGCCGCGTCTTCTGCGTCGGTGTGGTCGCCGAGCACGTTGTAGGCCACCGAGTAGACCATGCCCTGGTACCGCTCCACGATGAGGGTGAACGCCTGGGCGTCGCCGCCCGCGGCCCGCGCCAGCTCGGCGGGGGACGGGTCGGGCAGCGAGGCCCACTTGTGAGGGTTAGACGGCGGCATGGCGAGAGAAGTTACACGGGTCCACGGAGGCGCGGAGCGAGCGCCCAGTGTACACCCGTGCGGCGCCGGCCCGCGGAAGCGGGCGTCAGCCGGCGCCGCCGCCCGCGTGCCTGCGCATGAAGCGGTCGAAGGCCTCCAGGCCGTCGTCCAGCCCCAGGCGGCCGACGCCCACGCGGAACCTGTCGGTCGGCGTCTCGCCTATCTCCGACCGGTAGATGCTCGCCGGCAGCACCAGCACGCCCTCCTCGTCGAGCAGGCGCGCGCAGAAGTCCTCCACGTCGCCGGTCCGGTACCGCGGGAAGCAGACACAGCCGCCCATCGGCGGCTGCCACTCGAAATCGTCGGCCCAGCGCCCGAAGAAGTCGTCGAACAGGGGCACGTTCGCGGCGATGATGCCGCGGTTGCGCTCCCAGATGCGCTCGCGGTTGCGCAAGGCGACCGTGGCGAGGAACTCGGCCGGACCCGCGTTGCAGATGGTCGTGTAGTGCTTGCGCTTCTCCAGGCGCTCGAGGAGCGCACGGTCCTTGCAGGCCAGCCACCCGATGCGCAGGCCCGGCAGGCCGTACGACTTGGAGACCACGTTCAGGGACACCGCCGTCTCGGAGATGTCGGCCGCCTGCGAGATGGTCACCCTGTCGTCGCGCTCCACGCCGCGGTACACCTCGTCGCAGAACAGGCGGATGTCGCGCACCTCGCAGAGCGCCACGAGCTCGCAGAAGTCCACCTCGTCGGGGACGTAGCCCGTCGGGTTGTGCGGGTAGTTGACGGCGATGAGCTTCGTGTTGGGGCGCAGGAGCTTGTGGACCTCCTCGATGTCCAGGGCCCAGCCGTTCTCGGGACGCAGGGGGAGCGGGGTGACCTCGGCGCCGGTCGACAGCGTGACCGTCTCCATGGCCTGATAGCAGGGGACGGCGACGAGCGAGTGGTCGCCCGGCCCGGCGAGCTCCTGCATCGCCCAGTAGAGGGCCTCCTCGGCGCCGGCGAAGGCGAGCACGTGGTCGGCGTCGACGTGCTCGTAGGTCCCGGCGATGGCCTCGCGGAGCTCGGGCCCGCCCCACGTCTCGGTGTAGCTGAGCGGCAGCGCCAGGAACGCTTCGCGCGCGGTGTCGCCGCCCATGGCCAGGAGCTCGTCCACGGTCATGCTCTGCGCGTCTGAGGCGGTGAGGTGGTACTTGGCCTTGAACTCCCAGGCGCCGAGGAACTCCTCCAGCTTGAACGTGCGCAGCGCGGTCATGACCGCACCTCCTTGAGCAGGTCGTAGACGGTGGTGCGGGAGGCGCCCAGCGCCCGGGCCGCGTGGGCCGCGGCGTGCCGCGTGGCGAAGAGGCCGCGCTCGTCGAGGGCGCGTACCAGCTCGAGCCGCTGGGCACGTGTGAGGCGGTCGCGGCGCAGGCCGGCGGCGCGGCACTCCTCCTCGACGACCGCGCCTATCTGCTCCGACCAGGCGGCCTCGGCCGGCGGCGGGGCCGGCGCCTGCGGCGGCGCCGCGAACCCGGCCAGCAAGGCGGCCGCCCCCTCCAGGGGCGAGCGGTCGAAGGTGACGACGAGCAGGCCGCGGCGGACGCCTTTGGCGTTCGCCAGCACGACGCCGGCGGCCGTGCCCGCACGCCCGCCGGGGAGCTCCACGGCGACCGGGCCGAGGACGCCCGCGGCCTGCTCGGCGGCGAGGCGCAGGAGCTCCGGCGCGGGGGCGCTGCGCGCGCCGCGACCGGCCCCCCACGAGGCCACCGGGCGGCCGCGCCTGAGGTCGTGGACGGTGACCTCGACCAAGGGGTGGAACAGCGCCGCGACCGCCTCGCAGAGAGGCACGTGCGGCTCGAGCCAGGCGGGTATGCGGTCGTCTGCCATGGCCGGACAGTACGTCCGCGGCAGACCGCGGGTCAACGCGCCGGGCGTGCGACGGCGCCCTGCGCCCGCCCGCTAGCGCCGGAGCGACGCGCCCGCGGCGACCATGAAGAGGCGCGCGACGGCCAGGGCCGTGAGGCCCTGCGGGTCGCGCGCCGGCACGAACTCGCAGACGTCCATGCCGGCCAGCCGGCAGCGCGTCGCCAGCGCGCGGACGAGGCGGACGGCCTGCCAGAAGAACAGGCCGCCCGGCGCCGGCCACAGCACGCCGGGGGCGCACGACGGGTCCAGCCCGTCGACATCGACTGTGACGTACAGGCGCCCGCCCTCGGGGAACAGCGCCGGGACGCGGTCGACGCCGAACTCGTGCACCTCGTCGGCGCGCACGAGCACGTTGCCGGCGGCCTGCGCGTCGGCGACCTCCTGCGGCCGCGCGCTGCCGATGTCGCGCAGGCCGACCTGCACGATGGTCTCGACCGTGTCGAGCTCGCGCAGCCGGCGCATCGGGCTCGAGTAGCCGTCGCGGACGCCGCCCACCTCGTCGCGGAAGTCCAGGTGGGCGTCGATCTGCAGCACGTGCACGGGCAGGCGGTCGTCGAGCCCGCGCACGACGAAGAAGGGCACGGCGTGGTCGCCGCCCACGACGAGCGGCACGGCGCCGGCCGAGACCGCGGCGCGGGTGGCGGCCGTGACGGCCGCCGAGCCGGCGGCGGGGTCGCCGGCCGGACACGGCACGTCGCCGCAGTCGACGAGGGGGAGCGGCGCACCCGGCTCTTCGAGCGCGCCGCCGATGTCGAAGTCGTAGTGGTCGAGCGACGTCGCGTAGACCTGGGAGGCGGCGCGCACCGCATCCGGCGCCGGCAGCCCGATGAAGGGGCCCCCGGCCGCCGGGCCCGTCTCGAACGGCGGGTCGGCGTCCGGCGGGTACGGTGTGACGTAGGGCGCGCCGAAGAAGGCGAAGCCCCGCGGCGCGGCCGCCGGCTCGGGGCAGGGCGCCGCGCCGAGGAAGGTGACCCCGGCGCCTCCCGCTCCGGGCTGTCCGAACGGCGCGTCCACAGGCCCATCCTATCTGCCTGTTTCCGAACGGGTAAGGTTCCCGACGGATGAAGACGTTCTGGCGCATCACCAAGCTGCTCGGCGACTACCGCTGGCTCACCGTCGCCGGGTTCGCGCTCGCCTTCGCGCAGATGGGCCTCGGCCTCGTGGTGCCCCGCATCACCGAGCTCACGATCAACAACGCCCTGCTCGGCGGCCAGACCGGCAAGCTGGTCACGTACGGCCTCCTCCTGCTCGGCGTCGCCGTGCTGCGCTTCGCCGTCGGCACCGCACGCCGCATCACCACCGGCAAGGCGAGCCTCGGCATCGAGTACGACCTGCGCAACCGCACCTGGGCGCACCTGCTCAGCCAGCCGGCCTCGTACTTCGACCGCTGGCCCACCGGCCAGCTCATGAGCCGCCTGATGAGCGACATCCAGAACGTGCGCATGTTCCTGGGCTACGGGCTGATCTTCTTCGCCACCAACATCGTGATGATGGTCGCCGTCGTGGTCATCCTGTTCGCGCTCGACTGGCAGCTGGCCCTGCTCTCGATGGCGTTCCTCCCGGCGCTGCTGGTCGTGACCCTGCGCTTCAGCGAGAAGCTGCGCCCGATCCTGCAGGACGTGCAGCAGAAGATCGCCGACGTGACGGAGGCGGCGGAGGAGAACGTTGTGGGCTCGCGCATCGTGCGCATCTTCGCGCGCGAGGACGACGAGCTGGAGAAGTTCAGCCGCCGCAGCTACCGTGTCTTCGAGGCCAGCGTCGCGGCGGCGCGCGTGCGCGCCGTCTACATCCCGCTCATCGCCTTCATCCCCAACCTGGCGGTGGCGTTCCTCCTGTACTACGGCGGCCGCCAGGTCGTCGACGGCCAGATGACGCTGGGCGCGCTCGTCGCCTTCTACAGCTACCTCATGATGTTCGTGTACCCGGCGCAGGTGATCGGCTGGCTCACCGGCCTGATGCAGCGGGCGATCGCCAGCGGCGACCGCGTGTACGAGATCCTCGACGCGCCGCTCGAGCTGACGGAGAAGCCGGACGCCGTCGCGCTGCCTTGCGAGGCCTACGTGGCGTGCCCGAGCGGCGCCGTGACGTTCGCGCACGTCTCGTTCGCCTACGGCGACAGGCAGGTGCTGGACGACGTGAGCCTGGAGGTGCCCGCGGGCCGCACCGTGGCCCTGGTCGGGCACACCGGCTGCGGCAAGACCACGCTCACCAACCTCGTGCCGCGGTTCTACGACCCCACCGCCGGCGTGGTGACGGTCGACGGCCTGGACGTGCGCGACCTCAAGCTGGCCAGCCTGCGCGCGGACATCGGCATCGTGAACCAGGATCCGTTCCTGTTCAGCGCCTCGATCGCCGACAACATCCGGCTCGGGCGGCCGGAGGCGACCCCGGAGGAGGTCCGCGAGGCGGCCAGGGCCGCGCAGGCCGACGAGTTCATCGAGGCGCTCCCCGACGGGTACGAGACCGTCATCGGGGAGCGCGGCCACACCCTGAGCGGCGGCCAGCGCCAGCGCATCGCCATCGCGCGGGCGCTGGTGATGGACCCGCGCATCCTGATCCTCGACGACGCCACGTCCAGCGTGGACGTGGAGACCGAGTTCAAGATCCGCCGCGCCCTGCAGGAGGTCACGTACGGGCGCACCACGTTCATCATCGCCCACCGGCCCAGCACAATCTCGCTCGCCGACGAGATCGTGGTGCTGGACAGGGGACGCGTCGTGGAGCGCGGCACGCACGAGGAGCTCATGGCCGAGGGCACGCTGTACGCGCGCATGTTCGGGCGCGCCGAGGCCGAGCACGTGGACCTCGACCGCGTCGACGTGGACGACCTCGCGGCGGCCGCGGCGGCCCGCGGCGGCACGGGCGGCGCCGGCCACGAGGCCAGTGCGCTCGAGACCGACGACGGAGGCGCGCGCTGATGGCCGCCCACTCGCGGCACCACAGCGGCCCGCACGGCTCGGGAGCCAGCCTCGAGGAGCTCAAGGGCTGGCGGGCCTTCGTGCACCTGGCGCGCGAGCTCAAGCTCGCCCGGCTCGCGCGCCTCGCGTACCCGTACCGGCGCCGTGCAGTCTTCAGCGTGGTGGCCATGGTCGTCGTCACGCTGAGCACACTCGCCGTCCCGTACCTGCTCAAGGTGGCCATCGACGGTGGCATCACCGCCGGGAACATGGACGTCCTCACCTGGGTCATCGTCGCGTTCGTCGTCGTGAGCGGCATCAACCTCGGCGCCAGCTACCTGCAGACCTACCTGACGAGCTGGGTGGGCGAGCACATCATCTACGACCTGCGCCGCGACCTGTTCGCGCACCTGCAGAAGCTCTCGCTCGACTTCTTCAGCCGCCAGAAGACGGGCTGGATCGTCAGCCGCCTGACCAACGACATCGACGCCCTCGACCAGCTCGTCACCGACGGCGTCACCTCGCTGGTCACCAACTCGCTGACCTTCGTCGGTGCGATCGTCTTCCTCTTCATCCTCGACTGGCGGCTCGCCCTGGCGACGCTGACCATCCTGCCGTTCCTCCTCGCCGCCACCCTGGTCTTCCGGGCGCGCTCGGCGCGCGCCTACGCGCTGGTGCGCAACCGGATCGGCGACGTCAGCGCCCACCTGCAGGAGTCCATCAGCGGCATCCGCGTACTGCAGGCGTTCCGCCGCGAGGACGCCGACTACCGGCAGCTCGCGAAGGCCAACGCCGCCTACCGCGACGTCAACTTCCGCACCGTCGTGCAGAGCGGCCTGTACTTCCCCTTCGTCGAGTTCATGTCGGCGGCCGCCGTGGTCATCGTGCTCTGGTACGGCGGCTCCCTGGTCACCGGGCAGGCGCTCGAGATCGGCGTGCTGGTCGCGTTCATCGGCTACCTGAGCAGCTTCTTCGACCCGCTCCAGCAGCTGAGCCAGCTGTACAACACGTTCCAGGCGTCGATGGCGGCCGTGCAGAAGATCTACACGGTGCTCGACACCGACCCCGACCTGCAGGACGCACCCGACGCCGTGGCGCTGCCGGACGTGCGCGGCGAGGTGGCGCTGCGCCACGTGACCTTCGGCTACGACCGGGCCAAACCGGTGCTGCACGACGTGGACTTCACCATCGCCGCCGGGTCCACCGTCGCCCTGGTCGGCGCCACCGGCGCCGGCAAGTCGACGGCCATCAAGCTGCTGGCCCGTTTCTACGACCCCACCGATGGCGCCGTGCTCATCGACGGCCACGACCTGCGCGGCGTGACCATGGCCTCGCTGCGCGAACAGCTGGCCGTCGTGCCGCAGGAGGCCTTCCTGTTCAGCGGGTCGATCCTCGACAACATCCGCTTCGCGCGGCCCGACGCCGAGGAGGACGAGGTCGTGCGCGTGGCCCGCATCGTCGGCGTGCACGACTTCGTCGCGGCGCTGCCGGACGGGTACGCCACCGAGGTGCAGGAGGGCGGCGCCGGGCTCAGCACCGGGCAGCGCCAGCTCATCAGCTTCGCGCGGGCCCTGCTCGCCGACCCGCGCGTGCTCATCCTCGACGAGGCCACCTCCAGCGTGGACGCCGAGAGCGA
>CAIXSE010000662.1 GCA_903921965.1 uncultured Thermoleophilia bacterium
ACACATCCCCCCGAAGGGGGAGGAGCAGGGCGAGGCCGAGGAGATCGAGGACGCTGGCGCGTACCCCAATGTGGTCCTCCCGGCTGAACTCGCTTGTCCCGCGGCGACGCATAGTCCGGGTAGTCTACGTCAGGCGCGCGCGGGCACGCAAGCACGCGCGCCCATATCGTCCCCAGGTCGCCGCTTTCCTTCAGATTCGTACTTCGATTGGCGTCTTACCTTCAGATTCCGTATGCTGATAGCCGCGGTCGGCTCGGTTTCGCTCTGCCCGCCCGTTGCGCCGGAGCCCGAGCCACGCAGTCGTCGCGGAGGAGGAGGCCCTGAACAGCGAACCGACAGCGCGCCGGTCGTCGCCGCGCCTGCCGTCCCGCGCCGACCTGCCCCACGACCTGCTCGCGGGGTTCACCCTCGGCGTCACGCAGATCGGCCTCACGCTGGCGTACACGATCGTCGCGGGCGTGCCGCCGGTGCACGGGCTGTACGCGACGATGACCGGGACGCCCGTCGGGGCGCTCACCGCCGGTACGCAGCGCATGGCGATGGTGACGACGGCGGCGCTCAGCCTCACCGTCGGGGCTTCTCTCGCCCACCTGCCGCAGGAGCAGAAGGTGCCCGGTCTGGTCGTGCTCACGCTGCTGACCGGGCTCATGATGCTGGCCGCCGGGCTGCTGCGCGGCGGCGGCCTGACCCGCTTCATCTCCCACGCCGTGATGGTCGGCTTCATGACCGGCGTGGCCGCCCACATCATCCTCGGGCAGCTCGGCGCCCTGACCGGCTTCTCCAGCGGCTTCGAGAACAAGGTCCTGAAGGCCGGCGACCTCCTCCTGCACGCCGGCCACATCGACCCCGCGACCCTCGTCCTCGGGGCGGCGACCGTCGCCGTCGTGCTCCTCATCGGGCTCACGCCGGCGAAGCTCTTCGCCATGGGGGTGGCGCTCGTGGCCGGCACGGCGCTGGCGGCGCTGCCCTTCTTCTCGTCGGTGGCGACCATCGGCGACATCGCGCCGGTCTCCGGCGGCTTCCCGGCGCCCCAGCTTCCCGACATCTCCCTCGTGCCCCGGCTCCTGCTGCCGGCGCTCTCGCTCACCATCATCGGCCTCGTGCAGGGAGCCGGCATCAGCCGCTCCGTGCGCAACGCCGACGGGCACCACGGCGACGTCTCCCGCGACTTCTCCGCCCAGGGGCTCGCCAACATCGCCTCCGGGTTCTTCGGCGGCGCCACGGTGGGCGGCTCGGTGGCGGCGACGTCGGTCAACGTCGCCGCAGGGGCGCGCACGCGCTGGGCGGCGGTGTTCGCCGCGGTGCTGATCGTCCTCCTCGTCATCCTCGCCGCGCCGCTCGTGGCCGCGGTGCCGCAGGCGGTCACGGCCGGGATCGTCGTCGTGGCTGCCGCAGCCTCCATCAAGCCGCGCGTCGTCCGCGAGATCTGGGCCGCCGACCACGTCTCCGCCGGTGTCATGGCGATCACCTTCGTGCTGGTGCTCGTCGTCCCGCTGCAGTACGCGGTGGTGGCCGGGGCGGCGATCGCCGTGCTCAAGTACCTCTACCTGTCGTCGGTCGACATCACCGTGGTCGCGCTCGACATCGACGAGCAGGGCCGCTGCCGCGAGGGCGAGCCGCCCAAGGTCCTGGAGAACGGCTCAGTGACCGTCCTGGACATCTACGGCAGCCTGTTCTTCGCCGCCGGCCCCAAGGTGAAGGAGCTGCTGCCCGACGCCTCGGGGGCGCGCCGTGCCGTCGTCGTGCTGCGCCTGCGCGGCCGCGGGACGCTGCACAGCGCCTCGCTCGTGCTCCTGCGCGAGTACGCCGCCGCGCTCGCAGCCGGCGGCGGCAGGCTGTACCTGGCAGGTGTCGGCCCCGAGATGCGCGAGCAGCTCGAGCGCACCGGCATGCTGGAGGCCCTGGGCGAGGACGCCGTCCTCTCGGCGACCGAGACCGCCTACGGGTCGTGCCGGCTCGCCGAGGAGCGCGGGGAGCGCTGGATCACGAAGCAGTCCGGCGCGGGCGAGGAAAGGGCGCCGGACGGGTAAGACCCTCCCGGAAGCTCGATGGAGGGGGTACTACCATGACCGCACGACGTCTCAGCATCGCCATCGCCGGTGTCGCGCTGGCGGTGCTGGCGACGGCCGGGCCGGCCGCGGCCGGCGGCCTCGCGCCCCTGTGGTCCCAGCCGGTGACCGCCGCGGCGCGCCTCGTGGCCGGCGACGGGGCCTCCTCCGTCTGGGCCTCACAGGCCGGAGACGGCTCCGCCGCCATCGTGGCCACCCACTTCGATGCGGCCGGCCGGCCCACGACCGCGGAGCCGGTCGTGCTCGCCGGCGGCATCAAGGGACTCACCGACTGGCTGGCCGCCCCGGGCAAGGGCAGCGACGTCGTCGTGGCCTGGAAGGCCGGCGGCACGGTGTCCGTCGTGCGTCGCAGCGCAGGCGGGACCGCCGTGTTCGGGCCCGTCGTCGCCTGCACCGACGCCGCGGTGGCCGCGCTGCGCGGCGCCGGAGCGACCGCCACCCCGGTCCTGCTGCAGCCCGACGGCCGCGGCGGCGCGTACCTCGTCCTCGCCGTGAGCCCCACGTCCGCGACCGGCGACTCGCTCCTCACGCGCATCGCCGCCGACGGCACGCTCGCCGCGTCGGACCCCGGCGCCGCCGTGACCGGCGGGACGGTGGCCCGGGTGGCGGCCGACGGCGAGGGCCACCTCTTCGCGCTCCTCTCGGGACCGGGCCGTGGCGGCGTCGCCCTTCAGCGGTACGCCCCCGACCTCCGCCCCGACTGGGCGAAGCCGGCCACCCCGTACAACCCGCTCGCCGGTCCCCCGTCGGCCGCGGAACAGACGCCGGTCGCCGTGGGCTCCGGGTCCGGCGCGTGGATGGCGTGGCGAGAGGGCGGCTCCGTGCTCGTCCAGCGCTTCAACGCGTCCGGCAGCCTCGTGTGGCTGCGGCCCGTCGCCGTGCGGGCGCCGGCCGGGGCCGAGGCGACCGGGGACGGGGCGGACGGCGTGTACGTCGCCTCCGCCGCCGGGACGAAGCTGACGGCGGCGCACGTGCCGGCGAGCGGAGCCGGCGGTGGCGATCCGGCCGCGAGCACGTTCGACGCCGGCCGCTCCGGCCTGCAGGTCGACGCGCTCAGCTCCGACAGGTCGGGCGACCTCGCGATCGCCTTCTCCGGCGGCGGCGCCGGCGGCGTGGCCGAGGTGACGTGGCTCGGCTCGTGGACGGCGCCGGCCCTGAGCCCGCCCGC
>CAIXSE010000663.1 GCA_903921965.1 uncultured Thermoleophilia bacterium
CGCCTCTGCAGCCAGCTCTTCAGCGCCGTGAACCGCAGCAGCCACTTCAAGGACCTGCGGTTCTACTACTTCCACAACTGCGTCTACGACTGGCTGTACACGAGCACGCGCATGACGACCTCCGAAGCGGTCTCGACGCGGCGCGTGCTCCAGGAGCTGCCGAGCGACTACAAGCTCATCCTCGTCGGCGACGCGGCGATGGCTCCCAGCGAGCTCATGGCCCGCGACGGCATCATCTGGTGGGGCTACGGCAACGACGAGCCCGGCATCGAGTGGCTCAGGCGCCTGCGCCGCCACTTCGACCACTCAGTGTGGCTCAACACGATCCCTGAGCACGACTGGGAGCACGCCTACGGCAGCGTGACCATCCGCAAGGTGCGCGAGGTCTTCCCCATGTTCGAGCTCACGGTGGACGGCCTCACCGCGGCCACGAAGAAGCTCATGGTGCGCTACTAGTAAGGTCGTATTGGCAGAGGACGTAAACGTTCGTTCCACGACGAACGTTCCATGAACCGAAGGGTCACTTCGGCCGACCCTACCGGTGAAGGACCATGGAACGCGGACACGACATCCACACCGCCGCCAGCGGCTTCGCGATCGCCTCGAGCGCGTTCGCCGACGACGTCCTCAGCGACACCCTGGCGGTGCTTGCGGAGCAGATCGCCGAGGCGCTCGACTGCTACGAGTGCTGCATCTACGACTACCTCCCCGAGCGCGACTCCCTGCGCGCCCTCGCGATCTGGTCCCGCGGGCTCACGCCGCGCGACCGCGAGTGGGTCGGCGAGATGCACGCGCTGCAGGAGATCCCCGACTTCCTCAAGGTCATCCGCGAGCGCGAGGTCGTCATCTCCTACCCCGACGACGCCGTGGACGCGGCGACCTCGGGGTTCCAGGACATGGAGTACTGGGGCGAGCTCGCCGCCGTGTGGGCGCCGATCACGCACGCCGGCGAGGTCCTGGGCATCCTCGAGCTCACCGAGAAGGAACGGCCGCGCGAGTTCGGCGACACCGAGACCACGCTCGTGCGCCACATGGCGACGCTCGCCGGCATCGCCCTGTACAACGCCCGCGTGCGGCGCGAGATGGAGGAGCGCAACCGCCAGCTCACGGCCCTCATCGACTCCTCGAAGGCGATGCTTTCCACGCTCGACATCGACGAGGTCCTGGACGTGGTGTGCCGTCAGGCGGCCCGCGCCCTCGACGCCGCCTGCAGCTACATCTTCGAGTACGACCCGGACGACGACGCCATGATCTGGCTGGCGCAGTACCAGCGCGACCCGGCGCACACCTTCGAGGAACCCCTCGGGAGCGTGTGCCCCACCTCCGAGCTGCCGCACGAGTTCAACGTCGTGCGCAAGCGCAAGCCCGCGGAGCTGCGCATGGACGACCCGTTCCTCTCGCCCAACGCCCGGGCGCAACTCGTCGAGTGGCGGGAGCAGTCGTCGCTCACCGTGCCGCTGGTCGTCGGCGATGCCGTGGTCGGCGCCCTAGAGGTCGGCGAGACCGCCTACCCGCGCCACTTCAGCGAGCAGGAGGTCGCCCTCTGCGTGGCGCTCGGCGAGCAGGCGGCGGCGGCCATCCACAACGCGCAGCTCTACCGCCGCCTCAAGGAGCAGAAAGACACCATCGAGCAGCAGGCCACCACCGACGGCCTGACCGGCCTGGCCAACCACCGCCAGTTCTGGAACCGGCTGCGCGGCGAGGTCGCCCGCGCGCGCCGCTACGGCCAGCCCGTCACGCTGCTGATGCTCGACCTCGACGACTTCAAGAGCGTCAACGACGGCTTCGGCCACCTCTTCGGCGACGAGGTGCTGCGCGCCGCCGGCGAGGTCCTTCGCGAGCAGGTGCGCAACGGCGTCGACGTGCCGGCCCGGTACGGCGGCGAGGAGTTCGCCGTGATCCTGCCCAGCACCGACTCGGTCCCGGCCGACCCGGATGCGGCCAACGGCGCCACGCGCACCGCCGAGCGCATCCGCGCCGCCCTGGCGGCGCTGCGACTGCAGCCGGAAGGCCGGCTGTGGGAGGGCATCACCGCGAGCATCGGCGTGGCGACCCTCCCGGCGCACGCCACCGACCCCGAGGACCTGGTCCTCAAGGCCGACACCGCCCTCTACGAGGCCAAGCAGACCGGCAAGGACCGGGTCGTCGTCTACCGGCCGCCGGCCTGACAGCGTCGGCGTCCGGGGGCGCCCCGCGCCGGTGCGCGGCGGGCGACGCCGGGCCGCGTCCCACCCCACCCCGCACGTGGCATACTGAGGTGGCCGTGGTGCGGCTCCCAGACATCGCGATCTCCACCGGCGCCTACGCGCACCTCCCGCTCGCCGCAGCGCTCGTCACGATCCGCGAGCTGGCGGGCGCGGCTGAGGTCACCTCGTACCGCGAGCACTCGCTGCTCGACCTGGACAACGCGCGCGCCGCGGCGGCGGCGGGCCTGCCGCTCAGCGTCCACGGCCCGTTCTTCCGCGTCGACCTGGGGAGCCTGGACGAGCACCGGCGGCGGGCCGGCGTGGAACTGCACCGCCGCCACCTCAAGGTCGCCGCCGTACTCGGGGCCACCACGTACCTGGTGCACCCCGACAGGCAGCGAAAGCCGGGGCCGCGACGGCCGGAGGTGGTCGCGGCCCTGCAGCGGTCGCTGTGCGAGCTCCGCGGATTGCAGGAGCAGACCGGCGTCCCCGTGGTGGTCGAGAACATGCCGGTGCCCGGGCTGTCGCACTTCGTGGCCCCGGGCGACCTCGACCTGTGCGGGCTGGGCGTGGGGCTCGACGTGGGCCACGCCCTCGCCTCGGGCACGCTCGACGCGTGGCTCTCGGGCCCGCAGGCGCCGAGCCACGTGCACCTGCACGACAACCACGGCGTGCCCGGGGGCGACGAGCACCTGCCGCTCGGCGCCGGCAAGCTGGACGTCGAGGCCGTCATGTCCGCCGTCCGCCGGTGGGGCGTACGTCCCGCGGTGGTCGAGCACAAGGACCCGCTGGACGTGGAAGCCAGCATCGCCTACCTGGCCGCGCGCGGCCTCGCGCCGTGAGCGCGCGTGTTCAACACGGTCTGCGACTGCTATCCTTCGAGCCTCAAGGGCGGTGACGATGACGCCGAGCAGCACACCCGCTGCGGACGAGAAGGTCCGTGAGATCGCCCGGTTCCTGGGCCGCTATCCCCCGTTCGACACGCTCGCGCGCGACGAGCTGGACCGCGTCGCGGCTGCCGCGACCGAGACCCGCGTCGAGCGCGGCGACGTCGTGCTCGTGGAGAACGGCCCGCCGGGCGAGAGCCTGTACGTCGTACGCGACGGGACGATGGAACTCGACCACAAGGGCCACGTCGTCGACGTGGTGACGAAGGGCCAGCTCTTCGGTCACCCGTCCCTGCTCTCGCGCCAGCCTCCCGAGTTCACGGTGAGGGCGCGTGAGGCCACGGAGCTCTACGTACTGCCCCGCGCCGAGGCCGTCGCCGTGCTCGGCAGGCCCGAAGGCGCCGCGCTCATCGCGCAGAGCTTCCGCGACCGGGTGCTGCGGACCTCGGAGGCGGCGCGCGCGCTCCCCGACGTGCGCACGGTGCCGGTCACGTCGCTGATCAGGCGGAGCCCGGTCTTCTGCCCGCCCGACATGACCGTGCGCAAGGTCGCCCGCCTCATGAACGACGAGCGGGTGACGGCCGTGCTCGTCGACACGGCCGAGGGGCTGGGCATCGTCACCGACGCCGACCTGCGCCGCAAGGTGGTCGCCGGCGACCTGCCGCGCGACATGCCGGTGAGCTCGATCATGTCCACGCCGGTGCGCACGGTGAGCGCCGAGACGCTGGCGCCCCAGGCGAGCATCGAGATGATGCAGGCCGGTATCAGCCATCTCGGCGTCCTGGGCGCCGACGGACGCGTCCTCGGTGTGGTGTCAGCCGGCAACCTGATGAACCTGGACGCGCTGAGTCCCTTCGCCCTGCGCTCCACCATCTCCGCGGCCCACGACGAAGACGCCGTGGTGCAGGCCGCGACGAAGCTGCCCGGCCTGTTCGTCAGCCTCGTCGACGCCGGCCTGGACGGCCCCGCTATCACCCGGGTCGTCACGCTGCTCGCCGACGTCATGACGGCTCGGCTCATCGACCTGTCGGTCGCCCGCCACGGCCCGCCGCCGGTGCCGTTCGCCTGGCTCGCGCTCGGCAGCTGCGCCCGCAACGAGCTCACGCTGTCGTCCGACCAGGACAACGGCCTCGCCTACGAAGACACCGACGACCCTTACGCCGACGCGTACTTCGCGGCCGTCGCCGGCGACGTCAACGAGGGCCTCAGGCGCTGCGGCTTCGACTACGACGAGTCGGGCGTCCTCGCCCGCGACATCCACTGGCGCCTGAGCCGGTCGACCTGGATGAACGTCTTCCAGCGCTGCCTCGAGGTCTGGGACTGGAACCACCTGCTGCGCGCCAGCATCTCCTTCGACTTCCGCCGCGTGGCCGGCGACCTCGACATCGAGACGCCGCTCAGCGGCATCCTGCGCCAGGCGCCGCGGCGCGGCGGCTTCCTCAGCGGGCTCGGCCACCTCGCCTCGCAGATCCCCTCGCCGCTGGGCTTCCGCGGTCGCCTCACCGGCCCGATCGACATCAAGAAGAGCGGGATGCTGCCGGTGGAGAACCTGGCGCGCTTCTACGCGTTCTCCAGGGGCATCTCGGCCGGCGGCACCGTGGAACGGCTCGCCTCGGTGCAGCAGCTCGCCCGCGGGAGCTCCGCGGCCGACGACGCGCGGGGGCTGCAGGAGGCCTACGCCAGCATGTCGCTGCTCCGCCTGCAACACCACGCCGAGCTCATCCGCCGCGGAATGCCGCCGCACAACGCCATCGACACGAGCGAGCTGCGGCCGCTGGCACGGGTGACGCTGCAGGAGGCTCTGCGCACCGTCGCGGCGGCGCAGAAGAAGCTGCCCTGACGGCCGGCCGCCGGCTCGCTCGCGGCCGGCCCGGACGTCACTTCTTCGGCTTCTCTCCCAGGCAGTAGAACCAGCCGTCGCGACAACCGACGTACACGCACCCGTCCCACAGCGTCGGGGTGCTCTCGAAGCCGCCGCCGGCGAAGAACTGGTCGGTCTCGGTCACGCTCACCCGCCACCACGTGCCGTCGCCGTTGGCGCTCGGCAGCGCCCCCTCGAGGCCCTGCTCCGACGGCGAGAACGTCAGCCTGAAGAGGTGCACGCGCTGGTCGTATCCCGCGGTGATCATCGTGTCGCCGAACAGGAGCGGCGTCGACACGGCCCCGGTGTTCCACAGCTTGGCCACCTCGACCGGCGACTTCAGTCCCGGCTCGAGGTTCGGACCCTTCACCGTCTGGCTGCCCATGAGGTCCTGGGAGATGACGTGCGTGTAGCCGTCGATGGCGTTGAAGGCGATGAGTGCCGGCAGCCTGCCGTCGCGGTTGTACTCGTCGTTCACGGCGCACGAGCCGATGAGGCCGCCCCGCCACTCCCCCACCTTGCGCTCGCCGGTCGGGAAGAACCACTCGGTCGCCTTCGCCGGCGGCTTGGCCGGATCCAGGCACAGCACGCCGCCGTGCCCCTTGATGTACTGCTTCTCCACCGGCACGAGCAGCTTGTTGCTCCGGGTCGGCACCACGGTGCCGTCGAGGTCCGAGCCGATGAAGTAGTCCCACTGCACCGCCAGGTCGCCGCGGCGCATGCCGTACACGTGGCCGGCGCCCGAGGCGACGTAGATGCGGCTGCCCAGCACCGAGGCCGAGGACTCCAGGACGAGGTTGCCCTCGTGCAGCGCCGCACGGTCGTCGCCGAGCAGCAGGCGCTTCGCCTCGATCACCGGCGTCTTGTGGCCGTTCCAGTCGGTGGTCTTCAGCGGGTCGAGCGCGTAGAACCATCCGTCCTCGACGCCGATGTACTGGCGGCCGTCCAGGAAGAAGCCGCTGCCGTCGGTGTCGCGGCTGTACGACGCGGTCTTCGCGACCGGCAGGCGCCACAGCTCCTTGCCGCTGCCGAACGTCACGGCACGGTACGACGCCACGTTCGGGTCGTCGATGCCGAGGGGGTAGCCGCGCCGCGAGCCGGCACAGACGATGTACGTGTCGTCCTCGCCCGAGGGGCCGGGGTTCCGGAACACCGACGGGCTGCTCTTGATGATGTCGTCGAACTTGTACTCCCAGTCGACCTCGCCGGTCTCGGCGTCGATGCGGCGCAGCCGGTGGTCGTACCCGCCCACGAGCACGTACGTCCTGCCGCCTTCGACGACGACGTTCGGCATCCCCGTCCAGCCGCTGCCCGACCACTTGTTGGGCGGGTCGGTGACCTCTTTGCCGCTGGTCCAGCCCGTGCCGAGCTTGACCTTCCACAGCAGGTCCAGGCGCTGCGGCACCGGGCCGAGGCCGTAGAAGCGCCGCGAGTAGTTGCCGAGGAAGGTGCCGACCTTGACGCCGTCGCCGGTGAGCGACGGGATCGGCGCCGGAGGGACCGGGCCGTACGTGACGGCCTGCTCCCCGCCGCCCGAGCCGCCGCAGGCGCAGGC
The DNA here is from genome assembly GCA_903921965.1 of uncultured Thermoleophilia bacterium. The sequence continues at coordinate 6,490 of CAIXSE010000663.1, forward strand.
GGCGGCGCGCCACAGGATCAGCACCAGGACGACGACCGCGACGGCCAGGGCGACGCCGCGGCGCCGCGCTAGCTGGCGCCTGCGGGCCGCGGAGCGACGGCGGGCGAGGTGTTGTGGGCTGCCGGGCGACGGTTCGATGCCGCACACCTTACTACGGCACGGCGACCGTGGGGAGCGCGCCGCACGGCGCCTTCACGGGAGGCCGCCGGCAGCCGCTCAGGCCCTCCGGGGGCCGCTGAAGCGGGTGCGGGCCCGGGAGAACGTCACCGCCCCGCGTCCACGTCACCCTTCCGCGTCCCTGGCGTTTCGCTGCAGAATGCATCCGGGAGGGAGTCACCCGTCGCCGGGATGGTCGCGCGCGCCCGGCCGGCGCGGCCCCGTGCGATAGGATGCGGGCAGGGCCGGCCGGCCGCGGCCGGCCGGACGTTCGCTGCGACCACGGAGGGACACCATGCCGACCGACATCGACTTCCTGCGCGAGCTGTGCGCCGCGCCGGCCCCCACCGGCTTCGAGGCGCCGGCCCAGGAGGTCTTCCGCCGGCGGCTCTCCCCCATCGCGGCCATCGGCGGCGACCCCCTCGGGAACGTCTGGGCCGAGGTCAACCCGGAGGGCTCGCCCCACGTCGTGGTCACCGCCCACAACGACCAGATCGGGCTCATCGTCACCTACATCGACGACGACGGCTTCATCTCCTTCGAGAAGATCGGCGGCGTCGATCCCGGGCTGCTGCCCGGCCGCCACGTGGTCCTGCACGGCGCCGGCGGTCCCGTCGACGGGGTCGTCGGCCGGCGCCCCTCCCACAAGATGACGCCCGAGGAGCGGGGCAAGGCCCCCGAGATGCACACCCAGTGGATCGACATCGGGGCCGCCTCGCGCGACGAGGCGCTGCAGCGCGTCCGCGTCGGCGACCCCATCACCTTCGAGGCCAAGTTCATCGCGCTCGGCAACGGCCGCCACGCCTCCCCGGGCTTCGACGACCGTGCCGGCGTCTACGTCGCGGCGCGCGCACTCGAGCACTACGCCGCCAGACCGGCGGCCGCGCGCATGACGGCCCTCGCGACGGTCCACGAGGAGACCACCTTCATGGGCGCCAAAGCCATGGGCAGGCGCCTCAAGCCGGACGTGATCATCGTCGTCGACGTCGACTTCGCCAGCGACGACCCCGGCAACGACGCCAAGAAGATCGGCGGCGAGGTCAAGCTCGGCGCCGGGCCCGTGGTCCACCGCGGCGCCGCCGGCAACCACGCCCTGCTGCGCCTCGCCCTCGAGGCGGCGGAGCAGGAGGGCATCCCCGTGCAGGTCAAAGCCATGCCGGGGCGCACGTCCACAGACGCCGAGGAACTCATGGCCGCCGGGACGGCGGCCACACTCTCCTACAGCGTGCCGCTGCGCAACATGCACTCCACTCTGGAGGTGATCCAGCCGGACGACGCCGAGGCCGGGGCGCTGCTGGCCGCCGCCGTGGCGCGGCGCGTGGCCGAGGACTGGGACCCCGAGCGCTTCGTGCCGCGCGCGTGAGCTGACGGCCCGGCGCGGCCGGGCTCAGGCACCGGCTGCCGGCGCGGCCCGCGCCGCGATGCCCGTCAGGGCCCGTTCTGCAGGATGGGGCTGAGCGACGGCTCGGGTACCGGCGCGGGCGCCGGCGACTCCATGCCGTGTGGCACCGCGACGGCGCTGCCGCCGAGCAGCCTGATCGCCTCGGTCACCTGCTGCGAGAACGACGGCTGCCACTTGAGGCGGCCGCGGTCGAGCAGGTGGAAGAGGTCGGCGAAGTCGGCGTCCTGGAGGCCGGCGATGTCGCCGGGGTGAATGTACGGCACGCCGGCTTCCTTCGCCAGGGCCTCGGCGCGCTTGCGGTAGGCCGGCACGACGCCGGCCCAGTCAGGCCCGGCGGCGGAGCCGTTCAGCGGCTGGTCCCAGAGCACGACGGCGAAGCCCCGCTCCTGCGCCAGCCGCAGGACCTCGCGCAGGACCTCGAAGTTGTAGTCGGCGTTCTCCTCGTACAGCCGCTGGTCGCGGGCCAGCACCGCGAGCACGTTGCGGCGCTTGGCCAGCGGCAGGGCGCCGTGCTCGCCGACCTGCCAGTAGTGGTGCGCGTACGGGATGCGCACGCCCCAGAAGGGCGCGTTCGCGCGCTCGCGGATGTAGGCGCCGGCGTAGTCGAACATGCCCGGCAGCAGGCCCCAGGACCTCGAGCCCTTGCCGTAGAGGCGCGGCCCCAGGGCCTGGAGCCGCGGGCTGTGCACGAGGATGGGCTTGCCCTCGAGCAGGCCTGCGTCCTCGGCCGGCGACGTCGTGAACCGCATCGGCGTGAGGCCGACGGCGAGGGCGACCTGGCCGGGCGGCAGGTTGTCGA
>CAIXSE010000664.1 GCA_903921965.1 uncultured Thermoleophilia bacterium
CCCGAGGGAGTGACGGTCAGGGTGGTCGTCGAGTCGGCCACCGAGCGCGCGCTGGTCGTACCTCCGCCTCCGGACACGGCGCTGAGCGACGAAGAGCTGAGCGGGGTCCACGGAGGCTGGTACTTCCCCACGGACGTCTGCGGCACGTGGGACTGCCCCAGCTTGGAGCAGCAGTAGCTGCGGGAGCCGGCGGCGCCGGCGTGACCGGCGCCGCAGGGCGGGCTCGGCGCCGGCCTCGCGGCCGCTACCCTTCCACTCCGCCGCGATCTCGTCCGCGCTGCAGGAGTGGCCCTCGCCGTGGACTGACTCCAGGCGCTCCTCGGCGCCCTCGACGGCGAGGATGCACTCGACGACCCTGTGCGCCTGCTCCTCCGGCATGGTCGTCCTCTGGTCGGCCCGGTGATGTGCCCGGTCTCGTTCCAGCTCTCTGGAGACCCGCGTTCACGGATGTCCCGCGCTGTCGGCAGCGTCAAGAAGTCACGACTCGTCGGCAACGCGACGGCATCGTGCTGCCCCGTCTCACCGCGCGGCGCGATCAGACCGGCGTGGGAGCAACGCAGGCTCCAGAGAATACTTGCGTCACGTAACTTATGTGCGTATAGTCTCCTTGGATCGACCCTGACAGAGGAGCTCCCATGACTGCGCATGAGAACCCCCTTGCCGAAGTCGTGGCAAAGGCGACCACCGACGACGCGTTCAGGGCATGGAGGATGGCCCATGGCTGCTCCCACCTTCGCGCTCGGGATCCCCACACGCGGGACTTGATGGCCGCACCGGCGTTCCGCCTGCCGACTCGAGGGAGGGGCCTCGAGCTGTCACGACTTGGTACGGGCCGGAAGGCGCAGGCTGGATCCGGCCGGCGGGAAACGCGTGGAGCCCAGGCCCGTGTCCCTCACGCACTCCGGCGACGATCAGTTGCTCGCGCACCGGCATGTGCCTGCCGGCGGTCGGGCAGCACCGGCCTCCCCACGTCGACGACAGCCCGATGAGACGGCTCCTTGCGCGCGAGCAGACGGCCGTCGACGTCTTCGCCGCGCTGCTTGCGTGCGCCATGCTGCCGGCCATCGTGAGCACCGTGCCCGCACCGTGCTGCGCCACGATCGGGGATCTCCAGCACGACCTGGGAGGTGCGGTCTTCCTCGAACGCGTGCTCGTGGCCGCAGACCTCGGCAGCCGCATCGTCGCCGGCGAAGCAGCGGAGGCGCTCGACCTCGTGGCCACGGCCTTCGCCGACTACACCGGCATGGATGACGCCCCGTCAGAGAGCGCGCCGCTGCTCGACCAGGACCTCGAGGAGGTCATTGGCGCCGGGGGACTCCCTGCCCCCTCCCCCCCGCCTGCCCCTACCGCTCTGCCGGGTTGATGTGGAGGAGGTCCGACGCCCGGCCGGTGGCCGTCGCGCACCCGGTGCGGGTCGGTTGCAGGGAGGGAGCTGAGGGTGGTCATGCGGCGCCTCGCCGCTCCGGACTGCGCCCTCACCAGGCTCGCAAGGGAGCTTCGATGACTGCGCATGAGAACCCCTTGGTCGCGAGGTGGAGTGGGCCTGCCCGTCTGGAGAAGGCAGTGCCCGCGTCCGGTCGTCAAGACGGTCGCGCGGGCGCCGACCCCCGAGCAAGGAAGGACGAGATGACGCACGCAGACCACAGGGCCCCGGCGACGGGCGCCACGTTCGAGCCCCGGGTCACTCCCTGGCAGGCCGCGGCGCTCGAACCGGCCCCCTCGGCGCCGTTCGACGAAGCGGCCCGCGCCTTCGTGCGGGCCGCCGTGCTCGCGCCCTCGGGCCACAACACGCAGCCCTGGCGGTTCGCCGTCCGCGAGCCGGACGTCCTCGTCTTCGCGGACCCCTCGCGGCGGCTGCCTGTCGCCGACCCCGACGACCGCGAGCTCACCATGAGCCTGGGGGCCGCCGTCATGAACCTGCGGGCGGCGGCCGCGCACGGCGGCTACGGGAGCGCCGTGACGGCCGGCGCCGGTGCCGAGGAGGCCGCTCGCGTGCGCCTCACGGCCGGCGGCGCCGATGCTGGGCTCGCCGCCCTCTTCCCCGCCGTCACCGCCCGGCGCACCTGGCGGCTCGCGTTCGCCGGCGCCGACCTGCCGGCCGCGGCATGGGAGGCGCTGCGCGGCGTCAACGCACTCGGGCCGGCGCAAGCGCTGATCATCGACGATGAGGCGCGGCGCGGCGCCCTTGTCGCGCTGATCGAGGAGGGCGACCACCGGCGCATGTCGGACAAGGCGTTCCGCACCGAACTCGCTTCCTGGATGCGCCCCGCCCGCTCCGGCGCCTCCGACGGGCTGGCCGGCGACTCCCTGGGCCTCTCGCCGTTCGCCTCGGACCTCGCCGCCTGGAGCACCAGGGCGTTCGACATGGGCAGGAGCGTGGCGAAGAAGGACGCCGCGCTGGCCACGGAGAGCGCGGCGCTCGCCGTGATCGTCGCGCCCGACGAGCCCTCCGCGCTCGTCGACGCCGGCCAGCTGCTCGAGCGCATCCTGCTGACGGCGGCGCTGCACGGCGTCTCCGCCTCGTTCTTCAACCTCCCGGTCGAGGTCCCCGCGCTCCGGGACAGGATGCAGGAGGTCCTCGCCACGGAAACCCGGCCGCAACTGCTCTTCCGCCTCGGGCGCAAGGGCGACGCGGAACTGAAGCCGTCGGCCCGGCGGCCGCTGGACGAAGTCCTGGCCGGCTGAGCGGGCGACCGGCTGCCTCGTGCGCATCGTCGACTTCCGCGGAGACCGGCCACCTATGGCCGGCAGGCGCCACACTCGCCATGCCATAAGTTATCTTCTATACTGAAGATGGCGAGGCAATGCCCCGTGCGTGCGGGGTCCGCCGGCATCGAGGCGGAAAGAGGGAGGACGAGATGAGCGCGACCAGGTACTCGGACACGGTCCCCAGGTGCGGGTGGGCGGCGTCGTGACCCGCCCGCCGAATCCCGAGCTCGTCGACTCCATCCTCACCATCACGACAGACCTCATCGCCGAGAAGGGGGCGGCGCGCGTGACGCTGCGCGAGGTCGCGGGCCTGGCCGGCGTCACCACGACCACCATCCACTACTACTTCACCGACCGCGCGGGATTGTTCGAAGCCGCCAAGCTGCGTGCCATCGACGAGCTCGACGCCACGATCGCCGCCGCCGTCCAGGACGGGACCGCCGCGACGGAACAGCTCAAGGCGCTCGCCACGGCCTTCGTCTCCTGGTCGCTCGCCAATCCCCACGCTTTCGCCCTCGTCTTCGAGGCGCTCCCGCCGTCCACCGACCTCGACGAGGCGCTCACCAGCCGCTACTACGCCTCGTTCGTCAGACTGCGCGAGATCTACGTCCGCGGCGTGGAGAGCGGCGAGTTCGCCCTGGACGACGTCGACCTGCACGCGACCGTCGACTTCGCCGCCATCTACGGGGCCGCGCAACTCACCCTGAACAAGCGGCTGCCCCCGCAGTACTGGGCCGATCCCAGCCCCGTCTTCGACCTGGCGATGGCCCGCGTCATGGCCGGGCTGCGGGCAGCGCCCCTGCCCGGAGACCGGGTGGCGCGCCTCACCGGTCCCCGTTCGCTGAGCGACGAAGAGCTCGAGGGGCTGGCGGCAGCGGGGGGCGCTCCGATCCGCGAGATCCCACCACTCGGCTCGTGACCGCACCTGCCGGGAGAACACGTGGTCGTGGCGGCAGGACGCCACTTACAAGAGGGACAGCTCATGACCGCGGATGACGACCCAATGAGCAAGATGGTCGCCAAGGCGCTCCGGGACGAGGCCGGCGAGGCGGGCGCCGGCGCGGGATACGGGCCACAGGAGTGCTCCGCCGTCGATCCCACCGCGCCGGCGTGCGACCGCGCTTGATGGACGGTCGGGCGTGAACGTGGGCTCGGGGAACGGAGGCGCGCCGGCCGTGCCCGCGCGCCGCGAGAAGTCGGGCTGAGCCGTGCTCGGGCCGTACACGCTCAGCGTCGACGGACGCAGGCTCTACGGCGGCGTCTCCCTCAAGGAGCACCACGTCGTGCGCCGCGACGAGGCCTGCTTCGTGCTGATCGTGGACGACATGACCGTCGCGCCGATCGATCCTGCCCTCGCCGA
>CAIXSE010000665.1 GCA_903921965.1 uncultured Thermoleophilia bacterium
GAGATGGGGTTGCTGGGCGAGGTGGACGAGGTCCGGGTCTGAGAGGTCCAGGTCCTCGTACGGGTAGCCGCGCTGGTGGGTGGACCCGTGGATCGCCATCAGGCGGGCGGCACGCGGGCTGCGGGACACGAACACGGCCCCGGCGTCCATGTCGAGCGCCCCGAGCAGATGCGGGAGCATCAGCGAGAGGCCCTGGCGCAGGTCGCGGTCCTGGTTGAGCTCCGAGAGGATGGCCTGCCCGATGCCGGCCTGCTGCTGCAGGTGCAGGGCCGTCTCGAAGACCTGGCTGGGCGCGCGGCCAGACTCGGCGCAGAGGTCGAGCCGCACCACACCCGAGGACGTCTCCGCGTTCGGCGTGTACTCCAGCAGGCACAGCCAGACGCGCGCTCCCACGCGCGCGAAGAAGCGGCCGGAGAGATGCCGGTGCTCGCCGGAGGCAGCCTCCACGGCCGCCGCCGTCGCGGGGTCCCAGCGGCCGAGGTACGCGCGCAGGGAGTCACCGGCGCGGACCTGCCACAGGCGCCGCATGTGCCGGTCGGGGCAGTCGGCCCGGACGATGGTCCCGCGCTCGTCGACGGCCATGGTGAGGATGTGCCGTGGACCGGCCTGAGGAGCCTGCTCCTCGGCGGTCACGTCGTCCGCGGCCGGGCCGCCCGCGGGCTCAGCGTTCGAGCCCGGAGGGTCCGCTTCGGCGTCCTGCGCGGTGCCTCGTCTGAGTGGTCCTAAGAGTGGCACATCCGGCCCTCAGCGATTGTCCAGTGTGTCCAGCGGTCTGGCGTTCGGAAGTCCGCCCCGCGCGGCTGTCTCGAGGCCGGAAGCCGGTCTGGGGATGACCGGTATTGTCAAACACGGCGCTGCGCGATGCAACGAGTGGCCCGAATGGCGGGTCAATACCCCCAATCGGGTATTGCCAGCGACCCGTGCAGGTATTGTAAGCTGGCCCGCGCGGGTGGTGACGGCCGTTTTGTGGCTGCAGTAGTCTCGGACCCCAAGCCGGGATGTGGCCAGCGGTCACCGTCCACGTTCTGTCAGTCCGGCAGGCGCTTCAAGGTGAGCCGCACCTGCGCCAGTCATGGACCGGCGAAATGCGTTCCGCCGTGAGATCGCTCGAAGCGGTCGATGAGGGGGTGATGCGTTCCACTCGAGACCTTCGGTTCTTCTGTACTTCTTCAGCACCCGTCCGGAAGGAGAAGCCACATGGCAGGACCTGGCAAAGCCCAGCGAGCGCGCATGACGGTCTTCGAAGCGTACGAGAGGGCTCGCAAGGGTCCCAAGTTCGACGAGGCGGTCTGGAACTTCGAACTCATCCCTCAGACCGCCAAGCGCCTGAAGGAGAAGTACGGGATCCAGATGGACAAGTCCGTCATGGTCCCCACCGACCCCGAGCTGATCAGCAACCTGTACAAGGCCGGCCTCGAGATGCTGGTCGAGTGCGGCGTGTACGTGATCGACACCAAGCGCATCATCAAGTACACGGAAGAAGAGGTCCTGCTGAGCGTCTCCACGGCGCCCAAGACCTGCGTCATCGGTGAGGGTCTCCACGCCCGTCAGATGCAGTACCGCACGCACAAGGACAAGCGCCCGCCGCTCGTCCAGGGCGGACCGACCGGCGCTCCCTGCTCCGAGCAGTACTTCTTCCCGATCCACGAGTCGTACGCCAAGGAAGGCATCGTCGACTGCATCGTCGACGGCGTGCTCTCCACGGTGAACGGCTACAACCCCGCCCCCGACACTCCGTGGGAGGTCCTCGCCGGCCGCCAGGAGATCATGATGGTCCGCATGGCTCAGGCCAAGTGCGGCCGCGCGGGCATGGGGTTGTAGGGCCCCGAGACCACGCTGAACGCTGCCGCCACGATCTCGCAGGACTTCCCGGGCGGCATGCGTACCTCGGACAACCACGAGGTTTCGCAGCTTAATGAGCTGAAGACCGACCTAGGCGCGTTGCTCTTCACCTCTCATTACAACCTCGCTGCGAACAACATCATGGTTGAGCAGATGCCGATCTTCGGCGGGTTCGCCGGTGGTCTCGAGGAGACGACCATCGTCAACGTCGCCACGCATCTCAACTCGTTCGTCACGTTCGGCGGCACGTGGCACCTGGACGGTCCGGTCCATATGCGCTGGGGCATCACGACGACCAGGGAGGCCCTGGCCATCGCGGGTCACGCCATCATGGCCGTCAACTCCCAGTGGCCCATCCTCTCGGGCAACCAGTACTACACCATGGCCGGTCCCTGTACCGTCATGTGCCTGCTCGAGACGGCGGCCCAGGCCATCACCGACACCTCCAGCGGCCGCGAGATCATGTCCGGCGTCGCCGCCGCCAAGGGCGTCATCACCGACAAGACGACGGGTCTCGAAGCCCGCTTCATGGGCGAGTGCGCGCACGCCACCGCCGGCATGCCCACCGAGCAGACCAACGAGATCCTCGATGCCCTCGTCAAGATGTACGAAGGCGACTACAAGACCGCCGACCAAGGCAAGTTCTTCCACGAGTGCTACGACACCGAGAAGGTCGTGCCGACGGACGAGTACCTCGAGGTCTACGACAAGGCCTGCGAAGTGATGAAGGGCCTCGGCGTCAACTACCCCACGTGGTGAGACGCGCCCGGTCAGTGAACACGCCGAGTCAGAGGAGGCTCTAGGCAAATGGGAGACGCTGAGTTCATCCAGGAAGCGATCGACTCGCTCGTCACCTACGACAAGGACAAGGCGCTCGACGTGGCCAACCGCGCCATCGCCGCCGGTATGGCTCCCGACGAGCTGATGGCGAAGGGCTTCGTCGTCGGCATCCGCATGCTGGGAGACAAGTTCGACGAGGGCGAGGTGTACCTGCCCGAGCTCATGCTCGCCGCCGCGGCCATGGAAGCCGCCATGGGCGTCTGCAACGCCGCTCTGCCGGAGGGCAAGAGCGAGGTGCGCGGCAAGGTCGTGATCGGGACCGTCGAGGGTGACGTGCACGACATCGGCAAGGCCATCGTGTGCGCCTACCTGCGTGCCAACGGCTACGAGGTCTGGGACCTGGGCCGCGACGTGCCGGTCGAGGACTTCGTCGACAAGGCCGAGGAGGTCGACGCCGAC
>CAIXSE010000666.1 GCA_903921965.1 uncultured Thermoleophilia bacterium
CCGCTCGCGAAGTAGCCGGTGTACGAGGCGACGTAGACCGCGGCGGCGAGGCCGCACACGAGCGCCGCCGCGAGCGCGAGACGCCTGACGCCCAGCCTGCGGGCGGCGAGGACGAGCAGCACGAGGGCGGCTGCGACGGCGAGGCCGCCCGACCACTTGCTGCCGACGGCCGCGCCGCCCGCCAGGCCGCACAGCGCGGTCCACAGCCAGAACCGCGCGCCGGCCGCCGTCGCCCGCAGGGCGCAGTAGATGCACGCGGCCGTGCCGAGGGCCACGAAGATGTCGAGCACGGCGATCCGCGACTCGGTCAGGAGCATCGTGTCGGCCGCCGCGAGCACCGTGGCGGCGAGGGCCCAGACGGGGGAGAGCCGCATCCGCCTCGCCAGGGGGTACATGAGGGCGATCAGCAGCGTCCCCGCGAGGGCGGCGGGGAGGCGCCAGCCCCAGGGACCGTCGCCGAACACGGCGATGCTGCCCGCCGTGAGCAGGGTGACCAGTTCGGGGTGCGCCAGCGAGCGCGCCGTGCCGGGCCGCCACGTCTCGGCGCCGCGCGGCGCGAAGTCGCCGCGGAGGAGCGCCGCGGCGTCGTGCGCGTAGTAGTGCTCGTCGAACACGTAGGCGGGGAAGGTGCCGAGCGCGGCGAACCGCAGGAGGGCTGAGACCGCCACCGTGACGACGACGAGCGTGAGGATGAGGCGGCGGCCGCGCGGCGCCCGCGCGCGGGCGCCGGTCCCTTCAGCGCGCCCGGCTCCCCCGGCTTCCACCGGCGTCAGATCCAGGAGCGGAACCACATGATGTGGTAGAAGTGGCCGACGCTGATCGGGATGTTGATGACGATGGGGAGGAAGGCGACGCAGATGCCGATGGTGGCCCCTGCGACCGCCGCGGCGATGGTCGGCCGCCACGGACGCGTGCGCGGCAGGAAGACGGCCATCACGACCATCAGGGCGAGGAAGATGCCGACGCCGACGCCCACCCACGAGAGCGTCGGGCTCACGCGCCCCGGCAGCGTCCAGAACAGCCACTCTGCGGCCCGGCCGGCGTAGTCCCACAGCACGGCGGTCCCCACCCCGGCGACGGCGAGCACCACGACGTCGCGCCTCTCGACCGTCTCGGTCCCGGCGTAGACGAGGAGCAGTCCGGCCACGAGGACGGCCATGAACGGGGCCACCGGCGTCATGTAGTAGAGGAACGACGTACGCGACGCGCCGAACCACGGGAAGTAGAGCAGCGCGACGATGATCGCCGCCGGCAGGAGCAGGGTGGACCGGCGGAGCAGGGCCAGGGCGAAGGCGATCACCAGGCCGAGGGTCGAGAGCCACCAGAGGAACGGGTTGCCGATGGCGACCACCCCTCGGTCGACCGGTGGCGTCGAGTTGAAGTAGTACCAGACCGGGCGGTAGTCCAGGATCCAGGTGTACGAGGGCGACGCGTAGGTGTGCGTCGTCTTGAGGTGCAGGTTGAAGTACAGGGCCTGCCGCTGCATCTCGACGAACTGGCTCCAGGTGTGCCCGTTGAGGAAGTACTGGGTGTAGCTGACGAACCAGACCGCCAGGGGGATGAGGACCAGGATGGCG
>CAIXSE010000667.1 GCA_903921965.1 uncultured Thermoleophilia bacterium
ACCTCGGCTTCTCGTTCCACGACCAGGGCGCCGTCTTCCCCGCCATCGTGGACGCGACCGACCTCTGGGAGTTCTGCCAGATCCAGTACAACTTCATGGACGAGGAGTACCAGGCCGGCACGGCGGGGCTCGAGTACGCCGCCGCGAAGGGGCTCGGCGTGATCGTCATGGAGCCGCTGCGCGGTGGCCGCCTGGCGCGGCGGCCTCCGGAGGCGGTCGCCGCGCTCTGGGCCGCCGCCAACGCCCGGCGCGAGGCCGGCGGCGAGCCGCCGTGGACGCCGGTCGAGTGGGCGTTGCAGTGGGTCTGGGACCACCCGGACGTGGCCTTCCTGCTCTCGGGCATGAGCGACAGCGAGCAGCTCGAGCAGAATCTCGCCATCGCCGAGCGGGCCGCGGCACCGGGCTCCCTCGGCGAGGCCGACCTGGCCGTCTACCGCGAGGTCAAGCAGGCGTACGTCGCGAGCAGTCCCATCGACTGCACCCAGTGCCGCTACTGCCTGCCGTGTCCGCAGGGCGTCGGCATCCCCGAGCTGTTCGGCATGTACAACGACTCGGTGATCTACGGCACCGGCGCGCCCGGCATGCGCATCTCCTACGGGTGGTTCCCGGACGACAAGAAGGCGGAGCTGTGCACCGCCTGCCACGAGTGCGAGGCCCTCTGTCCGCAGCAGATCGGGATCGCCGACTGGATGGAGAAGATCTGCGACTACGTCGCGGAGGACTGAGCCGGGGCGCCGGCCGCCCCGGGCTCAGCCCAACCGGGCCCCCGGGGCCAGCCCGGCGGCCGCGGCCCACTCGGCCGCCGGCAGCTTGCCGGCTCCGGCGGGCTTCACCCGCGCCACCGTGACGCGGCCGTCGGCGCAGGCCACGACGAGGCCCTGCGCCGTCACGCCGACGACCTCGCCGGGGGCGCCGCCGAGGCCGGCGAGGTCGCGGGCGGGCCGCGGCGCCGTGCCGTAGAGCTGCACGACGGCGTCGCCGAACGTGGTCCAGGCGCCGGGCTGCGGGTCGCAGCCGCGCACGAGGTCGTGGATCTGCCGCCACGGCTTGCCCCAGTCGACGCGCGCGCTGGCGCGCTCGCACGGGCCCTCGTAGGTTGCCAGGCCGTCGTCCTGCTTCAGGCGCGGCGCGTTCCCGGCCGCGACGAGGTCGACCGCCTCCAGCAGCGCCTCGACGCCGAGGGGGAAGAGGCGCTCGAAGTACACCGTGCCGAGCGTCTCGTCCGGGCCGATCGGCGTCGCCTTCTGCAGGAGGACATCGCCGGTGTCGAGGCCGGCGTCGGGCCAGAAGACGGTGAGGCCGGTCTCGGTCTCGCCCTCGATGACCGGCCAGTTGATCGCGCTCCTGCCGCGGTGCCTGGGCAGCAGCGAGGGGTGGTACTGGATCGTCCCGTGCGTCGGGATCGTGAGGAAGGACTCGGGGACGACCACGGTCACGAAGGCCATGACCTGCAGGTCGGGCGCGAGGGCGCGGAACGCGTCGTGCACTTCGGGGTCGCGGAATGTGGCCGGCTGGAACACCGGGAGGCCGGCCTCGGTGGCCGCCTCCGCCAGGGGGTCGGCCTTGCCGCCGGGCCGGCCGGGCGCCGCGTACACGGCGACCACGTCGTCGCCGCGCTCCAGCAGCGCCTCCAGCACCGCCTTGCCGAACGCCTGCTGGCCGTGCACCACGATGCGCATGGGTCCCTCCCGGTCTGGTTGCCGGCCCGATGCTACCGGAGCGCACGGGCGGCGTCGCGCCGGGACGGCTTCGCCGCCGGCGCCCTGCCCGCCGCCGCCCGTGCGCCCCCGCCCCGCCGCTCAGCGCAGCGTCAGCGGCGCCTCGTCCCGCGGCACGAGGCGCGGCCTCTCGACCACGAACATGCACGCCCAGTACGCGGCGAACCCGATCGGCACACCGGCGTACACGTCGATGAGGTAGTGCTGGCGCAGCATCACGGTGGCGGGGTACACGAGGCAGAGCCACGCCATGAGGACCCACGAGATGCGGGGGAAGCGCCGGCGCAGCCGCCACAGCGCGATGATGCCGATCGTGGTCCAGGCGATGTGGGTGCTGGGGAAGCCGTTGAAGGGGTCGTCGTTGCCCCACACCAGCCGCACCAGCGCGCCGCCGGCGCCGTCGGCCTCGGCGTCGCGGACCACGTAGGTCTGGAACAGCACGAAGGCCGTGTCGAGCACCACCTGCGCGACGATGAGGGCGCAGCCCACGGTGAGGAAGCGCCGGAACGTCCCGGCCGCGAGGTTGAGGACGGGGACGACGAACGGCACGAGGAGCAGGTAGCTCAGGTACGGGACGGCGAGCCAGGGGACGAAGGGGACGAGCTCGTCGGCCCAGCTCTTGAGCACGAACGTCTGGTACGGCGCGGCGCCGGTGAGGGGCTGCACGAGCGCGCCGGTCGCGGGGTCGGCCGCGTAGTAGCCCGGCCAGCGGCCCTGCGGAGGCGCCTCGTTCAGGACCTCGTAGGACGCGAAGGACAGGATGATGCCCGCGAAGACGACGACGGCCCAGACCCACTGGCGTCGCGTGAGGCCCCACGCGCGCGTGCTGCCCTGCGGCTTCTCGCCTGCGCTCGTCGCAGCGCGCCGTTCCATGGCCCCTCCGTCGTCGTGTCCGCAAACGGCGCGCCGTCCGGGGCGCGCCTGGGCGTACTGTACAGTGCGGCCGCTCGGACGTTCAGCATCCCGGCGAGACGCGGGTCGTCGCGGAGCGGCGCGAGGTCGTCGTCGGCCCGGGCGGCCTCGGCCGGGCGGGGCGTCCCGGCGACGGCCGGGCGCGGGCGACCGAACGCCGCGCCGTTCTGCCCGAGCCGCGCCTCGGCGCAGGCGAGGTTGCAGTGAGTCTCGGCCTTCTCCCCGTGCTCGGCGAGGGCGGCGCGCAGCAGGCGCTTCGCGCCCTCGTGGTCGCCGCCCTCGAAGGCCGGGGCGACCTCCCGCCTGGACTCCCGCGGGCGCGCGGCGCAGGCCTCCCCGCGCGTGCCGCCTGGGGCGCGGCGCGCCGGCGACCAGCCGTCGGGCTGTTCCGGCTCGCGGATGCTCGCCTTCCCGCAGGGGGTGTCCGTCCACGAAGCACTTCCGCGCCGAGCGTCTCTGCGGGCGGCCATTCCCCTGCGCCTGAGGGTGAAACGTCGCGCGCGCCGGACGGTCTTGAGGCCGGGCGGGGTCGCTACTTGATTTTATCAATCGTGTACTTGATTTTCTAAAGTATCCGTCTATCATAGGTCGTGGAAGTCAACGCGGAAGGAGCCCTTCATGTCGCACGACTGGCACGAGCTGACCGATCTCACCGGCGAGCGGCCGTTCGTCGTCACGCGGGTGCGCCTCGAGTCGGGCGTCTCCGTGGAGGGCGAGTTCGAGCTGCCGCAGCTCGCGCGGCTGCGCTACGAGGACCAGGTGTTCGTGAGCGCCTTCGTCCGCAGCCACGGGTCCATCAAGGAGATGGAGAAGGCGTTCGGTGTGAGCTACCCCACCGTGAAGAACCGCCTCAACCGGATCACCGAGCAGCTGGGGCTGGTCGAGCACGTCCCGGCCGCCGCCGGCCCTGCGGCGGAGAGCGGCGAGGTGCTCGACCTCCTGGAGCGCGGCGAGATCAGCGCGGAAGAGGCGACCGAGAGGCTGCGGCGATGAGCGCGCCGCCCCTCGTCCTCGACCTCAGGGGCACGCGCGCCGACGGGCGCCCGTTCCGCGTGTGGCTCCCGCTGTTCCTGCTGTGGCCGGTGGCCGCGGTGCTCGGGGCGCTGGCGATCGCGGTCGCCGCGGTGGCGGACGCGGTGACGGCCGTCTCCGGCAGGCCGCTGCACGCCACGCGCCTGGTGCTCGGGGTGCTGGCCATGCTGTGCGCGGCCCGCGGCACCGAGCTCGACATCGAGAACGAGAAGACGACCGTCCACCTGACGGTCCACTGAGAGGGGAGTCACAGATGAGCGAAGACAGGACCCGCATACTGAACCTGCTGGCGAGCGGCAAGATCACCGCCGACGAGGCCGAGCGCCTGC
>CAIXSE010000668.1 GCA_903921965.1 uncultured Thermoleophilia bacterium
CCCTGCGCGCTCTCGACGAGGACGGAGTCCCCGTCGGCGAGGGCGCGCGCCGCCGCGTCGGCCGGGTTCACCCACAGCGAGCGGTCGTCGCGGGCGCGGAGCGCGGGCAGCTCCGCGAGCTGCGAGTGGATGCGCACGCGGGACTCCGGCGTGATCAGGGCCAGCGGGCGCGCCCCGTCCGGCGGCAACAGGCGCGCCTCGGGCACCTCCGCGAGGCCGGCGGCCGCGCAGGCCGCGCCGGCCAGCTCGACCTTGCCGCTCGGCGTGCGCAGCGGGTGCCGCACCGGGTCGGCCGCGAACTCCGCCAGGCCGACCCGCCCGCGCTCCGCGCAGAATGCGATGCCCGTCCTGCGGAACTCGTCCGGGTCCCCGACGTCGGAGGCGGCCAGGAGCTCGTCCAGCCAGGCCGCCGCGTCCTTGCCCTCGGTGAAAGCCTCGCCGAACCCCATGCGTCCGGCCAGCTCGGCGAAGATGTCGTAGTCGTGCCGGGCCTCGCCCGCCGGCTCGGCCACCTTGTGCGAGTACAGCAGGAAGTCGGCCCACGAGTCGACGATGTCGTCGCGCTCGAGCCAGTGCGTCACCGGCAGCACGACGTCGCACTGCTTCGCGGTCTCGGTGAGGAAGAGGTCGTGGCACACCGAGAACTCGGCCGCCTGCATCGCGCGGACGTTCTGGGCGACGTCCGGACCCTGGACCACGTAGTTGCCGCCGACGTTGTAGACGGCGTGCGCCTCGGGGTAGCCGCCGGCCGCGCCCTCGAGGAGCACGCGGGGCCAGTCGCCGACGGCGGATGCCGACGAAGCGGCGGCCCCGGGCACGGGCATGCGCCCCATGCGCGAGCGCGGCAGCGCGTCCCACACGCGCCCGCCCGACGAGCCGCCGAGGCGGCCGAGGTTGCCGGTCGCCACCTGCAGGGCGACGGCGAGGCGCGAGGCCTCCTCCCCGCCCACGGTGCGCTGGGCCGCAAGACCCTGGACGAGCATGACGGGGCGGCGGCGCGCCCACGCGCGCGCCAGCGCGACGATGCGCGCCGCCGGCGTCCCGCACACCGACTCGGCCCACTCCGGCGTCGCCGGGCCGCCGCCCGCCGCGCCGGGCGGCCCGTCCCCTTCGCCCAGCACGCGCCGCCGGAGCCCCTCGAACCCCGTCGCGTGCGCGTCGACGAAGGCCTCGTCCACCAGACCCTCGCTCACGAGCACATGCAGCAGCCCGAGCAGGAGCGCGGCATCCGTCCCCGGCCGCACCGGCAGCCACTCCGTGCCGAGCTGCGTGGCCGTCGCCGTGCGCCGCGGGTCGATCACGACGACGGGCACGCCCCGCCGCTTCGCCTCGCGCACGCGCGCCCGCCACTCGCACCCCATGATGCAGTCCGCCAGGTTGGCGCCCCACAGCACGAGCATCCCGGCGTGCGCCACGGTACTCGCGTCGACGCCGCCGTAGTTCGTGCCCAGCACGACCTCCTCCGTGAAGCGGATGGCCGCGGAGCTGTAGCTGTCGGACTCGCAGACGTGACCGCCGGCGAGGTTCAGGAACCGCTCCCGCAGTCGGCCGGTGTGGTGCACCGCGCCACGGCACGAGCCGGAGCCGCCGAGGCCCAGCACGGCGCCGTCGCCGTGTCTCTCGCGGACGGCGCTCAGCCCGTCGGCGACACGTCCCAAGGCCTCGTCCCACGAGACCTCGCGGAACCGGCCGGACCCGCGCGACCCGTCGCGCACCAGCGGCCGCGTCAGCCGCGCCGGGTCGTACAGCTGCCCGGCCGCCAGGTAGCCGCGTATGCAGCCCTTGAGGTAGGGGCCGCCGGCCGGGTTGGGCGCGATCCTCGTGACCCGGCCGTCCTCCACGTGCGCGAGCAGCGGGCAGCCCCCGCCGCAGTCGCGGTTGCAGCTGACGGGCAGGACCGTCGCGCCGTCCCTCCGGGGACCCGAGCCGTGAGAAGTCATTCCGGCATGGTAGCAGGCTCGCCCGCGCCCGGCGCCGCTTCCGCCCCCAGCCCCCAGGCCGTCTCCATGAGTTCGGTGAGCCGCCGCAGGAACAGGGCCACCGGCACGCCGTCGACGACGTCGTGGTCGAACAGGACGGTCACGCTCAGGAGCTCCCGCTCGGGGTCGTGCAGCCTGGCTACGGCCCCCAGCGCGACGGACAGCGGGTGGATGCCCACGGGGATCGCCCAGGCCCGCGTCCCCGAACGCGTGGTGAGCGGGACCGACGTGACCATCACCGTCCCCATCGTGCGCTTCACGCGGAACGGATCGGCGAGCAGCCGGTCCCAGAAGAGCCACTTGCGCAGGTGGAACGGCGCCGCGAAGGCGAGGCGCAGCAGGCGCGGCGGCGGGACGGCGCCTTCCGCCGCCAGCCACTGCTCGCCCGGCGCCAGCGGACGCGTCTGCGCCCGGCGGATCTCGTCGGCGATCCGCGCGACCGGCTTCGCCTGCGCGCGCCTGACGACGAACGGCATCGGGATCCGCTCCCCTCCGCCGGCGCCCATCGCCTGGCGGAACACGGCGAGGCTCACGTCGACGTCGTCGAACACGACGAGGCGGCCTCGCCCGTGCCGCACGGCGTGCACACGCTTGTGCTCTGCCGCGGCCCGCGCGACGCAGGCCACGGCCCACGCCGTGAACGAGTCGTCCCCGCCCGCACGGCGCCGGCGCGCCAGCTCTTCGCGCGCGGCGGTGACGTCGACCTCCAGCAGCACCGGGATGTGGTGCCGTGCCTTCCCGATGCGCACGGTGTCCACCGTCGCCGTGCGCGCCGGCGGGAACGGCACCTCCTCGAACGCGCCCACCAGGTCGTCCACGACCCACCCTCCTTCGGCTCGCCACGTCGGCCGACATGCTACCAGC
Source organism: uncultured Thermoleophilia bacterium (assembly GCA_903921965.1). Next base: position 2,844 of record CAIXSE010000668.1, read on the forward strand.
CGCGTGCGGGTACCCTATGCCGGGCAAAGAGAGGAGGCGGCCATGGCGGACCGCAGGACGGCACTGATCACCGGCGGCACCGACGGCATCGGCCGGGCCGTGGCCGCGCGCCTGCTCGCCGACGGCTGGGAGGTCGTCATCACCGGCCGCAGCGTGCCCCGCTGCGACGCGATGGTCGCCGCGCTCGGGGCATGCGGCCCGGGGCCGGTCTCGGCGCTGGTCGCCGACCTCAGCTCCCTCGCGCAGACGAGCCGGGCCTGCGACGAGTTCCTCTCCGGCCACTCGTCCCTGGACTTCCTCTTCCTCAACGCCAACGCGATCACGCGCGAGCGGGTCGTCACCGCGGAGGGGTTCGAGAGCAATCTCGCCCTCGGCTTCCTCTCGCGCGCGCTGATGGCCCGCCGGCTCGAGACCGCACTCCAGACGGGCGGCGGTCAGATCCTCACCGTGGTCGGCCTCAACAAGGAGAAGCTCGACCCCGACGACCTCACGCTGGAGCGCGGCTTCAAGGGGATGAAGGCCCTGGCCCGCTGGCAGTGGGCGATGCAGGTCTGGACGCGTGAGTGGAACGCGCGCAGCCCGGTCCCGATGAACGTCTACATGCCGGGCATCGTGAAGACCAAGATCCTGAAGTCGGAGCCGAGCCTCTTCGGGCGGCTCGCGCTGACCGCGGTCTATGCCGTGGCGGCGGCGCCGGTCGAGAAGTCCGCCGCGCGGGTCGTGGGCGTGATGGACGAGGTGCAGACGAACGGCGTGCGCGACGGCTACTACGCGGTGTACAAGCTGAAGCCACCGCGCGACCTCGGAGCAGGGCCGGACGAGCAGCAGAAGCTGTGGGCGCTCACCGAGCACCTCGTCGCGCCGTACCTCGCCTCAGCGGCGGCGGGCTGACGGCCGCAGCCGTCTCGCGCCGGCCCGCCGGCGGAGGAGAGGACCGCGGCATAGGGCGCCGGCATGTCCACGCGGGATGCATGGCGAAGCGGCGCCCCGGCGCGCACAAGTGCCTCCCAGGGTGGACGCGCGTGCGCTTGGGTGAAGAAGGGCCGGGGCCGCCGCAAGGCGGGCCCCGGCCCGTGTGCACCCGCCGGAGCCGTCTCTCACCGGCGGGGCAGCCGAGGTGTGACACTGCCGGGGGCTACGCGGCCGCTGGCCTGCGGCCGCGCCCCCGGCCGCCAGTCACACGGACTTCAGGCGCTCGATGAGCGCCGGCACCACTTCGTAGAGGTCGCCGACGATGCCGTAGTCGGCCATCGCGAAGAGCGGCGCCTCCTTGTCCTTGTTGACGGCCGCGATCAGCTTGGCGCCGGCCACACCGACGGTGTGCTGGATCTGGCCGGAGACGCCGACGCCCAGGTACAGGTCGGGCGACGTCTTGGCGCCGGAGAGGCCGATGATGCGGTCCTCGCCGAGCCACTCGAAGTCGGCGAGGCTCTTGGTGCACCCCACGACGGCGCCGAGGGCGGCTGCAAGCTCGTCGCCGATGGCGAGGTCCTCGCGCTTGTCGAAGCCGCGGCCGACGCCGACGATGAGCGGCGCGGCGTCCAGATTCACGTGGTCGCCTTCCTTGGCCCGCTTCTCGACGACCCTAACCTTCGACTCGAGGGTGAAGCTTACGTTCTCCACCGCGCCTGCGCCCGGCGTGGCGCCCTCGGCGCTGAACGTCTTGGGCATCACGGCGAAGACCTTGACCGGCGTGGTGACCTTCTCGCGCGCGACGGTCGCGCCGCCGAAGGCGTACCGGCCGGCGACCACGTCGCCGCCCTCGAGCGCGCAGCTGTTGACGTCGGAGACGCAGCCGGCGCCGAGCTTCTGCGCCAGACGCGGCGCCGTCTCCTTGCCGCGGCGCGTCGAGCCGACCAGGACGACGCTCGCGCCGGCCTGCCCGGCGACCTGCGCCAGGGCCGCCGCCACGGCGTCGGCCGGCCAGCCCTCGAGCGCCGGGTCCTCGCTCACGTACACCTTGTCGGCGCCGGCGGCGGCGAGCTCTGCCGCCGCGGCCCCGGCGCCCGGCCCGAGGGCCGCGGCGCTCACCGTCATCCCCAGGGATGACGCAAGCGTCTTGCCGCCGGCGACCAGCTCGCGGGCGGTGTCGGTCTTCTCGCTGTAGACGAGCAGCTCGGCCATCGTCATCTCCCCAGGACGCCTTCTTTGATGAGCGCGTTGACGAAGGCGTCGGCCTGCTCGGCCGCCGTGCCCTCGAACAGGATGTGCTTCCTGTCCTGCTCCTCCGCCAGGTTGCTCACGATCTCGCGCACCGGGGCCGGCGCGTCGATGCCCAGGTCGG
>CAIXSE010000669.1 GCA_903921965.1 uncultured Thermoleophilia bacterium
CACGGCCTCGTGGTGGGGAGCGGCGGCCTCATCCTCGTCACCCTCACGGGAGGGGACGTCCCCCGGCCCATCCTCCTGAAGCTCACCCCGTCCGCCGGCAAGCGCGGGTCGAGGGTCGCGATCACCGGGCTGCGCTTCCGCGATGCCCGGGGGTACGGGTACGTGCGGTTCGGCGGCAAGAAGTGCTCGGCCTACCTCTCGTGGAGCGACACGCGCATCGTCTGCCGCGTGCCGGCGAAGGCCAAGGCCGGCAAGCTCAAGGTCACGGTGACGACCACCACGGGCAGGAGCAACGCCAAGCTGTTCAGGGTGACGCGGTAGTCCCGCCGGCGGCCTTCGCGAGGGCCTCGCGCGACCCCTCGGTGTCGATCAGCTCGAGGGCGCGCGAGACGGCGTGCCGCACCGTGCCGTCGTGGTCGGCCAGCAGCGCCGCCAGTTGCGGCACGGCGTCCGCCGCGCGCCAGTCGCCGAGCACGTCGGCGGCGGCGGCGCGCACGCCCGGCTCGCGGCGCTCCAGGTAGCGCGTGACGACCGCCGCGTCGGCCGCGTCGGACACCGTCCCGAGGTGCCGCAGGCACACCGTGGTCATCTCGGGGCTCACGCACGACATCAGGTGGGCGAACGCCTCGTCGCGCAGCGGGTTGCCGTGCACGTGCTGGGTGACTTCGTTCTCGGCCTCGGCCTCGGCCTCGGCGCCCAGGGCGACCATGAAAGCGCCCAGCCGCCTCCCCCCGTGGATCTCGACCGCACACGCCATCGGCCCCTGGGTGCGGAGCCGGTGGTTGAGGTCGGCGGCGTAGTCCCTGCGGAGGTAGCCGATCTTCGCCCCGCTCGCCACGGCAACGACCGCGACGGCGTCGGGGTCGTAGGCGTTCTCGGGGTCGGCGCGCAGCTCGGCGGCCACCCGCCACCCGCCGCCGCGCCACCCGGCTTCGGTCACCAGGTGCCGGAGGGCCTCCTGGTGGTAGGCGCCCCAGACGATCGCCGGCAGCAGCGCCTGTCGGGCGACCTTCCCGATCTCGCCGCCCATAGGCTCGAGCGCCTCGAGCGCCGCGCGCGCGGCGGGGTCGGGCAGGAACGTCCCGAGCGAACGGATGGCCTCGAGCTGGGAGTCCCGGTGCAGCCCCGGGAACGAGATGGGGAGGTGGGTCCTCGCCTCTGCCTCGAGCACGGGGATGGCGGCGGGGTCGCCGACGCTGCCGAGCGCCGCCGCGGCCCGCGTGCGGACGTCGTCGTCGGGATCCTCGAGGAACGCGCGGATGAGCTGCGGGACGGCGCTCGCCTGCCGCAGCCAGCCCAGGGCCTCGGCCGCCGCGGCCCGCACCGACTCGTGGTCGTCGCCGGCGAGGCGCGCCGCCAGGTCCACCACGGTCTCTGTGTTGGCGAGCTGCCCGAGCGCGTAGCACGCCTCCTGGCGGACCCGCGGCTCCGGCTCGCCCAGTGCCTGGAGCAGGCTGGCCGCGTCGCCGGCGGCCTCGAACGCGTGCACGTCGTGAACGTCCATGATCCGTCGCTCCCTGATCGGCCGTCAGTGCAGGACACAGTAGTACCGCGGGAGCGGGATGGCTAGTGATTGTCCGCCC
>CAIXSE010000670.1 GCA_903921965.1 uncultured Thermoleophilia bacterium
CGTGCCCACGTCGCTGCTCGTCACCGGCACGCCGCAGCAGGTCAAGGACGACGTCAAGGAGCTCGTCGACCTGTTCGGCGAGACCGGCCTCATCATCGACGGCCCCGGCGGCATCCCCGACCAGGCGAAGCCCGAGAACGTGGAGGCCCTGGCCGAGGCGCTGGAGGAGCTCGGCGTCGCCTGACGGAGTCTGGCTTGACCGCGGTTCGACATATATCTATATATTATGGCTTGGGACGGTCGGTGAGCCGTCCCGGCATCATGACAGCACCTACAAGGGGGACGTCCATGAGTATGTCCAGTCAGTTGAGGGCGCTGCGGCTCGTCGCGATCGCGGCGATGCTCGCCCTGCTCGCCGGCGCGTTCGCGCTCGCCGGCTGCGGCAGCAGCGGCGGCAGCAGCGACGGCGGCGGCGGCTCCGAGGGCGGCGAGATCGTCCTCGGCGTCGACGCCTCGATGAGCGGTCCGCTCGCCGGGTTCGGCGCCTACCAGAAGTGGGCCATCGAGACGGCCGTCAACGAGCAGAACGCCAAGGGAGGCGTCACCGTCGACGGCAAGCAGGTCAAGATCAAGGTCGTCCTGCTGGACGACAAGTCCGACGCCAACGTCGCCGCGAGCAACGTCGACACCCTGATCACCAAGGACAAGGCCGTCGCCATCATCGGTCCGGTCACCCCGACCGTGGGCAACGCCGCCGCCCTCGCGGCCGAGCGTCTCAAGATCCCGTACCTCGAGACCGGCAACCCCACCGAGCCGTTCATGGCCGTCAAGGACCAGTGGACGTACGCCTACGACTTCTTCATCTCGGCCGCCCAGACCGGTGACGCCCTGTTCACCTGGCCGTCCGACCTCGGCGTCCAGGCCCAGACCAACAGCCTCGCCGCGTTCTCCGTCGACAACAGCGCCGACGGCCCCGTGTTCCTCGGCCTCTGGAAGGCGTTCGCGCCGAAGCACGGCTGGAAGTTCAAGGTCATGCCGCCGTACCCGCAGAACTCCACCGAGTTCGGCAACCTGATCGGCGACCTCAAGGCCTCCGGCGCCGACTGGGTCGTCGTCCTCGGCGACACCCCGGCCCTCGTGGCCATGCGCAAGCAGATGGACGCCGTGGGCTACAAGCCGAAGATGCTCGAGATGGAGCGCGGCGCCCAGCTGCAGCAGTTCGGCGACGCTCTCGGGCCGCTCGCCGACGGCATCACCGTCAACAGCTACTGGCTGCCCAGCCTGCCGTACCCGGGCGCCAAGGAGCTGGGCGACAAGTTCCTCGCCGAGAACCCCAACCTCACGATGGGGCAGATCCTCGGGCCGGAGTACGCGGCGGCGCAGATCATGATCGCCGCCCTGAACGCCGCCGGCACGACCGATCCCACCAAGCTCGCCGCGGCGATCGGCGCCACCGACACGACCACCGTGGCCGGCCCCGTGAAGTTCGACGCCAAGCACACGTCCGTGATCAACAGCTTCTGGACGCAGTGGCAGAACAACGCGACCGTCATCGTCTGGCCGAAGGACATCGCCGAGGCCGACTTCATCTTCCCGCTGCCCTGAGCGCGCGTGGAGCGGGGAGCGATCGTGAGAAGGGAGAGCGACCGTGCCTAGTGCCGACCAGCTCCTGAGCGCCTTCCTCTCGGGGCTGGGCATCGGCGGCCTGTTCGCCGTCGTCGCCCTGGGGCTGTCGCTGGTCTTCGGCGTCATGAAGCTGATGAACCTGGCTCACGGCGAGTTCATCGTCCTGGGCGGGTACGTCGCCTTCTACCTGTCGCAGTGGATCGGGCTCGATCCCCTCCTCGGCATGCTCGTCGCCGCCGTGGTGTGCGCGGCGATCGCCTTCCCGCTCCAGCAGTGGGGCCTCAATCCGGTGATGAGCAGGGGTGTGGAAGCACCCCTGCTCATCACCTTCGGGGTGTCCGTCCTGCTCCAGAACGTGTTCGTCCTGGCGTTCAGCGCCGACGTGCGCTCGCTCAGCGCGTCCTACGCGCAGGCGAACGTGCCCATCTTCGGCGTGCGGATCCCCGTCATCTACATCATCTGCCTGGCCATCGCCCTCGTGCTGCTGCTGGCCACGCACTTCATCCTCACGCGCACCGGGTTCGGCCGCAGCCTGCGGGCGAGCTCGGAGGACGCCGTGGCGGCCGCCGTCATGGGCGTCAACGTCAACCGCGTCTACGCGCTGACGTACGCCTTCGCGGCCGGGTCGGCGGCGATAGCCGGGGCCCTGGTGGGCCTCGCCTTCTCCTTCGCCCCCATGACCGGCGTCACGTACCTGGTCACCGGCTTCGCGGTCGTCGTCCTCGGAGGCGTCGGCAGCATCAAGGGCACGCTCATCGGCGGCCTGCTGCTCGGCGTCATCGAGAGCGTGGTCGCGGCCTTCGTCGGCGACGGCTGGCGCGTGTTCATCGGCTGCATCGTCGTCCTCATCGTGCTGTCGATCCGCCCGCAGGGCATCTTCGGCCGCGCCGAGGCGCACTGATGGCGGCCGGGGCGGGCGGGCGGGCCTCGCGGCTCCTGACGCCCCGGGCGTACGTCGCCCTGGGCCTCGCCGCCGCCGCCATCGTCGTGATGGCGCTGCTGCCGAAGTTCATCGACTCGTACTACGTCCTCGTCGTCTTCCAGGTGCTCGAGTACATCGCCCTGGCCCAGGCGTGGAACCTGCTCGCCGGCTACGGCGGCCTCGTCTCCCTGGCGCCGGCGACGTTCGTCGGCCTGGGCGCCTACGCGGCCGCAGGCCTCGGCGTGCACTACAACCTGCCCCTGCCGCTGCTCATCGTCGCCGGCGGCGTGGCGGCCGCGCTCTTCGCCATCATCGTGAGCGTCCCCATGTTCCGCTTCCGCGGCCTGTACTTCGCCATCGCCACGCTCGTGCTGGCCACCGCCGTCGGCGTGTTCATGGTCAACTGGAACGGCCTCGGCGGCGCCCAGGGCCTCTTCCTCTCGCAGTACGCGCCGAGCATCGAGGCGGTGTACTACTACTCGCTGTTCCTGGCGGTGCTCACCGTGGCGATCGTCGTGGTGGTGCTGCGCACGCGCCTCGGTCTGAGCCTGCGCGCGCTGCGCGACGACGAGGACACGGCCCAGGAGATGGGCGTCTCCACGTTCCGCACCAAGCTGTGGGTGTGGACCGTGTCGGCCTTCCTCATCGGCATGGTCGGCGCCCTCCAGGCGGCCAGGCTCGGCTCCATCGAGCCCTACGGGATCTTCTCGCTCAACTGGACCATCAACATCGTCAGCACCGCGATGATCGGCGGTCTCGGCTCGATCCTGGGGCCGATGATCGGCGCCGGCTTCACCGTGTGGCTCGGTGAGACGCTCTCCGCGTACCCCGAGATCCACGTGGCCATCACCGGCGCGATCGTCATCGTCGTGATCCGCTTCGTGCCCGGCGGCCTGTGGGGCCTCGTCCTGCTCGTCGCCCGGCTGCTGGACGCGCGCGTGCCGGCGCTCAGGCGCCGTGCCGACGCGCGGGCCGCCGCGGCCGCCGAAGAGCCCGATCACTTCGGGCTCATCGGGGAGCGCGGCACGACGCCGACGGGGGCCTCCGGCCCGGCCGGCGAGGTCCTCGTCAGGACGGCGAAGGTCACCAAGCGCTTCGGCGACGTGGTCGCCGTCGCGGAGGTCGACCTCGAGGTGCGCCGCGGCGAGGTGCTCGGCATCATCGGCCCGAACGGGGCCGGCAAGAGCACCTTCGTCGGCCTGCTCAGCGGCGCCCTGCACGCCGACGGCGGCTCCGTGATGTACCTCGGCGAGGACGTCACGCACCTGCCCGCGTACAAGCGCGCCCGCATGGGCATCGGCCGTACCCACCAGATCCCGCGGCCGTTCCAGCAGATGACGGTGATGGAGAACCTGCTGGTGGCCCGCTACTACGGCGGCCGCTCCGAGACCGACCTGGGCGTGCACGCCGACTGCGAGGTCATCCTGCACGAGATGGGCCTGTGGTCGGTGCGCGACACGCCGGCCGCCGACCTCACGCTGCTGCAGCTCAAGCGGCTCGAGCTGGCGCGCGCGCTGGCCCTCGAGCCGCGCGTCCTGCTCATGGACGAGATCGGCGCCGGGCTCGTGGAGTCGGAGGTGGCGGAGCTCATCGAGGTCATCCGCCAGCTCCGCCACCGGCTGGATGCCATCGTCATCATCGAGCACATCATGGACGTCATCCAGCAGTGCTGCGACAGGGTCGCCGTGCTGGACTTCGGGCGCCTCATCGCCGACGGCGCCGTCCAGGCCGTGCTCGCGACCCCCGAAGTGGTGTCGTGCTACCTCGGCACCGCCTGCGAGGAGGACGCGCGGGTCGCCCGGGCCCGGCGGACCGCGCCCGTGTTCGCGCGCGGAGCGGACAGCCTGCTCGTCGTGGACCGCGTGACCGCCGGCTACGGCCACTTCCGCGCCCTCACCGACGTGAGCTTCACCGTCGCGCAGGGCGAGGTCGTGGCTCTGCTCGGCACGAACGGCGCCGGCAAGACCACCTGCGCCCGCGTGATCAGCGGCATGATCCCGGCCGCCGGCGGCACGATCGCCTTCGGCGGCGTGCCCGTCCAGAGCCGGCCGGCGCACGAGGTGGCGCGCCTCGGCCTGGCGCACTGCATGGAGGGGCGCCACATCTTCGCCGACCTGAGCGTGCACGAGAACCTCGTGCTCGCCGGGACGTCGGCGGGCAGCAAGGAGGGCCTGAAGGACCGCCTCGACCGCGTCTACACGCTCTTCGACGTGCTCGCCGAGCGCCGCGACAAGTCGGGCAAGCAGCTCTCCGGCGGCCAGCAGCAGATGCTGGCCATCGGCCGCGCGCTCATGGCCGACCCCAGACTCGTCATCTTCGACGAGATCGCCCTCGGCCTGGCGCCGGCGACCGTGGACCGGCTGTACGACACCCTCGTCAAGATCCGCGACGAGGGCACCACGATGATCCTCATCGAGCAGAACGTGGAGCGCGGTCTCTCGCTGGCCGACCGCGTGTTCGTGCTCGAGAATGGCGCCATCGCACTCGGCGGGACGCCGGAGGAGCTGCGCGGCGACCCCCGTCTGGAGGCGCTGTACATGGGTGAGACACAGGTGGAGGCCCAGGTCGGGGCCGGCCGCCAGAAGGAGGACCAGTGACCCAGGAGCTGACCCAGGCCATCGTCGACTTCCGCGAGGCCGACGCCCTCGCCCTGGTCGACGAGCAGCTGGCGGCGGGCGCCGACCCGTCGGCCATCCTCGCCGACGCCAAGGCCGCCATGGACGTGATCGGCGAGCGCTTCGCCTGCGGCGAGGCCTTCATCCCCGAGCTGGTCATGGCCGGCGAGATCATGAGCGAGGTGGCGGCGAAGCTGAAGCCCGGGCTCGCCGGAGCCGCGCCGGCCGCCAGACGTGGCACCATCGTGCTCGGCACCGCCCAGGGCGACATCCACGACATCGGCAAGGACATCGTCGGCACGATGCTCGACATCGCCGGCTTCGAGGTCGTCGACCTCGGGGTCGACGTGAAGGTCGAGCGGTTCATCGAGGTCGCCCGCGAGAAGCAGGCCCAGGTCATCGCCATGAGCTGCCTGCTGACCAGCGCCATCGACTCGATGAAGGCGACCTGCGCCGCCGCCGAGGCGGCGGGCCTGCGCGCCGCCGGCGTGAAGCTCATGGTCGGCGGCGCCCCCGTCACCGGGCAGGTCGTCGCCTACACCGGCGCCGACGGCTTCGGCAAGGACGCAGTCGAGGCCGTGGAGCTCGCCGGGCAGTGGATCGGAGGCGACTGATGGCCGCGCCGTTCGCCGAGGGCTGGGACAGGCTCACCCCCGAGGAGCGCTTCGAGAAGCGCTTCGAGGTCTGGCAGGACCCGGATGTCGAGTTCGCCTCCCCCGAGGTCGAGGGTGAGTACCGGGAACGGGTCCAGATGTTCAAGGACGCGATCCGGTTGAAGAAGCCGTCGCGCCCCCCCGTCGCCCCGTGGGTCGCCCTCTTCCCGGGGCTTGACGCCGGGCTGACGGCGAAGGAGACGTACTACGATTTCGACAAGCTGCACGACGCCTGGCAGCGGTTCCACGACATCTACCGGCCCGACGTGCTCGCCTTCACCATCAACATCGCCCCGGTGAAGGTGTACGACGCCCTCGACTACAGGCTCTACGACTGGCCGGGGCACGGCGTCGGCGAGGACTCCGGGTACCAGTACAACGAGGCGGAGTACATGACGGCCGGCGAGTACGACACGCTCATCGCCGACCCGTCCAACTACTGGCAGCGCTTCTACCTGCCGCGCATCATCGGCGCCATGGAGCCGTGGACCATGCTCGACCCGTTCACCGACCTGGTCGAGGGTCCCATGGTGGGTCCGTTCTTCATCCCGTTCGGCCTGGATCCCGTGAAGGACATGCTGAAGAAGATGATGGCGGCCGGCGACGCGGCGCTGGAGTGGGTCCAGGCGATGACGAAGATGGACCAGGACTCGATGGCGCGTTTCGGCATCCCCGGCTTCGCCGGCGGCGCGACGAAGGCGCCGTACGACATCCTCGGCGACACCATGCGCGGCACGCGCGGGCTGATGCTCGACAAGTTCCGTCAGCCCGAGAAGGTGCTCGAGGCGTGCGAGCGCCTGGTGCCGCTGGCCATCGACTGGGGCATCCGGCCCTGCAACGTCAACAAGCACCCGATGGTGTTCATCCCGCTGCACAAGGGCGCCGACGGGTTCCTCAGCGACGAGGACTTCCGCACGTTCTACTGGCCGAGCCTCAAGAAGGTCCTGCTCGGCCTCATCGAAGAGGGCATCACGCCCCTGTGCTTCGCCGAGGGCGGCTACAACGAGCGCCTCGAGGCGATCCACGACCCCGACATCCCGGCCGGCAAGATGATCTGGATGTTCGACGCCACCAACATGCACGAGGCCAAGAAGCACCTCGGCGGCTACCAGTGCATCGGCGGCAACGTGCCGGGCGCCCTGCTCACCACGGGGACGCCGCAGGAGATGGACGACTACGTGCGCCAGCTCATCGAGGACGTCGCCGGCGACGGCGGCTTCATCCTCGGCTCGGGCATCGTGATCGACGCGGCGAAGCCCGAGTGCTTCAAGGCGATGATCGACGCGGGGAAGAAGTACGGCGCGAAGGCGTGAGCCGTCGGCGCGCCGGCAGCGCGGAGCCGGCGCCGCCCGACCCCCTCGGGCGGTGCCGGCCTCTGAAGGGCGGGGGGGCTGTGGCCCGGCTCCCCCGCCCTCGTGCGTTCGGGTCCAGCCGGGTCCGGCACGCCGCCCCGGCTTCGAGGTCTGCGATACTATGCGAGTCGTATTCTTGGATGTCCGCGCACTACGCCCGTCGCGGCAGTGGGGGCACACGCGCCGGCGACGGTCCCCCCGCGTGAGAGGAGGCTCACGGTGAAGCAGAGCAGGCTCGTCCTCGTCCTGGTCGTCGCGCTGGTAGCGGTGACCGCCCTCGTCGTGGCATCGGCGTTCGCCTCGCAGCGCAAGGCTCAAGAGGTGACCAGGACGGCGATCACGAGCGGCGAGGTCGTCGCGCACTTCCGCAAGGAAGCACAGAAGGCCGGCTTCGTCGTGCAGGAGGGCATGCCGCTCATCAGCAACCTGAACGACCTGTACCTCGAGTACAAGATGTGGGCACCTCTCTACCCGAACCCGAACTCCCCGTACATCAGCCTCGTGCTGCCCAAGGTGCCGGGGCAGGCGGACCCCGTGGCGAGCGACGGCTCGTTCCGTCTCCGTGAGGACGAAGCGCTCGTCGTGATCGGCGTGACGCCGCCGCAGATGGCCTACTTCAGCTTCAACGTCCACATGCTCAGAGGTTCCTTGAACAACGAGATCGGTCCCCCGATCCTGTGGATCCCGGTGGCCGACCCGGTCAGCAGCCTGACCATGCGGACGACGGGCTCGACGCCGTTCGACCGGCCGTTCGCGGTCGTCGCGGCGGGGAACCGGCAGACGAAGGCCCGGGTGCACCGGCTGCTGCGCGCCGTCGGCCTCGGGGCGATGACCAACGACCAGGTCATCTCCCCCTCCCTGTTCCAGCTCGGCCTCGGTGAGCACTCCGATGAGTTCATCTTCGCCATGCGGACGGCGGTGCCGGCGGACCGGGAGGCGTTCGACAGCTACCTGGACGCGCTGCGCCGCGAGGTATGGGTCCTGCGCGTGCGACCGAAAACCGCCTCGGGCGGCGACCAGCTCGCCCCGGTCCTCGCCGCCGACCCGCTGCCGGTGCCGCCGCCGCGGGTGTCCGGGACGGGCACGACCGAGCTCGACCTCAACCCGACGCTGCAGATCCTGCGGCAGCGCATCATCGACAGGTACCCGGGGTACGCGGCCACCGACCTGCGCGTCGATCCCTGGTTCGAGGCGCCCTACCCGGGCCTGCAGCGCGACATGGTCAGCGTCCTCCCGGCCCAGGACGGCGTCGCCGGTGCGTCCACGGACTGCACCTACCTCGCCAGCGGCAACGTCGAAGTACCGCAGGGGGCGTTCCTCGTCGCCTACGGCGCCGACCACCGCGCCACCGGCAAGGCCACGTATTCCAGCGTCGCCGTCTACGCCGACGCCGCCCTGGGCTTCGGCCTCGTCACGGTCCAGAGTCCGGACTTGCAGGGCAGCGCGCACGACTACATCGACGATCAGCCGGACGCGGACAGGTTCTACGCCTGGACGTTCACCCGCGCCGCCAGCAGCGCCGACCACGTGACCACGCTTCCGAACGGACCCTTCGCCCGGCCCGTCGACCTGGACACGCTGCGCGTCGGCTACCGCGCCTATGCGGAACCGGCGACCAGGACGCACCCGTCCACGGACGAGCTTCTCCTCGACCGGCTGCTCATGTTCACCCCGAAGGAGTAGCAGGCAGGTCGCGGCCGGGTCTGGCCCGGGCTGCCGCGGCCTCAGCCGCAGTCGCAGCTCTGTTCGCCGGTGAGCCAGCCGCTGATGATGGCCTGCGCGCAACCGACTCCGGCCTTCACGGTGATCGCGCCCGGCACGCAGTTGACGGCGCAGGCGCCGCACTCGAGGCAGGCGTCGCGGTCGATGAGGACGGCGATACGGTCCGCGACCGCGAACACGCCGCGCGGGCACACGTCCACGCAGAGCCCGCAGCCGGTGCAGAGCGTCTGGTCGAGCGCCAGCGTCACGACGTTCTCGATGTACCGGAGCCGCTGCATCACGCCCCCATTCTAGACGCCACCCAGGCGGCCGCGCCCAGGACGAGGGCGACGGCCTGGAGCGGCAGCGCCCGTCTCGTCTCGTGCTCCACGCCGGAGGGCGACGTGATGGCGGATGAGCCGGTGAAGTTCATGGCGACGTACGAGGCGGCTGACGGCACGGCGGCCAGCAGGGCGAGGCGCTCCGCCGGCGAGAGGCGGCGGCGCAGGAGCAGTGCGGCGCCGGCCGCCGCCACGCCGCCGGCGACGGCGCCCTTGGCCGAGAAGGCACGGCCGGGCAGCCGGGGCAGCGCCAATGGCGTCGCGACGCCGCCGGCGAGCAGCGCCAGCAGCGCGGCGCCGAGCACGGGCCCGCCGCCTCGCGCGGCCCGGCGGGGCGAGAACCCGCCGCGTCCCATGCCCGACGCCGCGAGGATGCCGGCGGCGGCGAGGAGTACGCGCCGGTCGCGGAGCAGGGAGAGCTGTTCCGGGACGAGCACCGCCCGCTCGCGCAGTGTGAAGGTCACTTCGCGCATCGCCGCGTCGGCCCGCATCCCGGCAGCCAGGAAGGCGGGGATGTCCGCGGCGCGCACCGGTCCGAAGACGGCGCGGAAGCCGCAGGACCCCTTCAGGCGATGCGCCGCGACGCCCGGCCCCCCGAGTTGCGGCAGCACGAGGACGCGGTGGGCGACGATCTCGGCGAGCCGCGACTCCGTGACCACCCGGGCGATCTCCTCGGCGCAGAAGGTGCCCTCGCCCGCGGCGCACCAGACGTTGACGCCGCGGGTGTCGGCGACGACGAGCCAGGCTTCCAGAGCGCCGACGGAGGAGCGCAGGTGGTCGAAGGTGAGCTTGTAGTTGGCGGTGACGAGGACGGGCGAGTCTTCGCCCGGCGTGCCCAGGGCGTAGAGGCCCGGACGTACCCGGTAGTCGTCGCGCCCGAAGCCCATGCGGACGCGCGCCGCGCCGAGGCGGTCGGACCGGCCGAGATCGCGGGAGACCTGCGGCACCGGGCCGGCCGGCGTCTCGACGGTACCCGTGACGCAGGCGAGGACGGGGTACAGGTGGTCGGCGGGGGCCGGGGAGGGGGCGCTACAGCAGGTGCCGCCTCCCGCGGTCCCGGGCTCGGCCGCGGCCGGACCGCAACAGGTGCCGGCGGCCGGCGTGCCCGCGTCGCAGCAGTCCGCAGTCGTGCGGGCCGGACCGCAGCAGTCCTTGCTCATGCCGTCTCCCTCGTCGGTGCTCCAGGCGACTGCGATTGTAGCGGGTGTGCGACGGCCGGGCGCCGAGGCGTGTCCTCGGCGCCCTCCGCGGGTATGAGGCCGCACAGTAGGGTGAGGTCACCGATCCGCGGTGTGCGGCCGCTCTCGTTGCCCTGTCCGCGGATGGGTGAGACGACGTCGGGGGCGAAATGACGAAGGCCGATCGCAACTCGCTGGTGGCCCTGCCGATCGTCGTCGTCATCGGCGCCGCGGTGGCGCTGGCGGGCAGCTCCGGCGGCGCCAGGGTGGGTGCGATCCCCGTCGTCCTCCTCTGCGCCGCCCTGGCCTTCGTGATCCAGTGGGTGGCCTACGTGCCCGCATACCACCTGCAGTCGGAGCGTTTCTACGACCTCACCGGCAGCGCGACGTTCCTGAGCGTCACGCTGCTCGCGGTGGTCCTCACCTCCGGCCCGACCGCGCGCACGTACCTGCTGCTGGCCGTGGTCGCGGTGTGGGCGCTGCGCCTGGGCTTCTACCTGTCCCGGCGGGTCGGGAAGGCAGGCGCCGACTCGCGCTTCGACGAGATCAAGCCCCTGCGTTTCCGGTTCCTGCTGACGTGGACCCTGCAGGGGCTGTGGGTGACCATCACGCTGGCGCCGGCGCTCGCCGCCATCACGTCCGGCGCGCGTCCGCCGCTGGGCGTGCTCGGCGTGGCCGGCCTGGTGGTGTGGGCCGGTGGGTTCGCCCTCGAGGTGGCGGCCGACGTGCAGAAGAGCCGCTTCAGGGCCGACCCCGCGAACCGCGGGCGGTTCATCAGTACCGGCGTGTGGGCCTGGTGCCGTCATCCGAACTACCTCGGTGAGATCGTCCTGTGGGTCGGCGTGGCGCTCATGGCGGCGCCGGCCCTCCGCGGGTGGCAGTGGGCGACGATGGTCTCGCCGGTGTTCGTCTTCCTCCTGATCACGCGGGTCAGCGGCGTGCCCCTGCTCGAGAAGAAGGCCGACGAGCGCTGGGGAGGCCGGGAAGACTACGAGGCGTACAAGGCGCGGACGCCGGTGCTCGTTCCGCGCCCCTTCGCGGCCGGCGGCGGCAGGGAGCGCCGGTGAGGCGGACGCAGACGGCACGGCCACGATGAGTCCGTCGGGACACTATACTGGGGAGGCAACACTGCGGCAGGTCGCGGGCAGGAGGGATGGTGAGCGTGGAGGCACCACCGGGCAGTGCCGATGCCGGGGCGGTCACCGGGAAGTACCACACCCTTGACGGGGACGCGTTCTCCCGGGCTCTGCTCGCCGGCACCGTGGCGGTGGTGAGGGGCAGGGAACACCTGGACCTCATCAACGTGTTCCCGGTCGCCGACGCGGACACTGGCGCCAACATGGCCGCGACCCTGAAGGCCGCGGTGGAGCGCGTCCGCTCGGGGGCGCCGAGCGCCATCGGTGACGCCGTGCGCCTGGCGGCGGACGGTGCCCTGGACGGCGCCCGCGGCAACTCCGGCGCCATCCTCGCCCAGTTCCTGCACGGCCTCGCGCTCTCGTTCCACGACCTTCCGCGTGTGAGCACCCGCGAGTTCGCGCTCGGCGCGGTCTCGGGGTCGCAGGCGGCGTGGGGGGCGCTCCAGAGCCCGCGTGAAGGGACGATCCTCTCGGTGCTCCGCTCGTGGGCCGACGGGCTCGCCGCACACAGCGAGAGCACCCCGGACCTCGTGGAGGCCCTGGGACGTGCGCTGCAGACCGCGAGGCACGCCCTGGCCGAGACGCCCCACCAGCTGGCCGTGCTGGCGCGCCACAAGGTCGTCGACGCCGGCGCCCAGGGCTTCGTCTACTTCCTCGAGGGCATGTGGCAGTGGATGAGGACCGGCGGCGACGCCGTCGACCTGCCGTCCTCGTGGGTGGCGGAGCGGCCGGAACTCGGCGGGGCACACCGCGAGGTCGACGATTCCTTCCGCTTCTGCGCGGAGGCCCTCGTCTCGGGCGCGGGTCTCGACCCCGAGGGGATCAAGGCGCTGGTGGCTCCGCTCGGCGCCTCGCTCGTGGTGGCGGGCGGCGGCACGCGCGTGCGCATCCACGTCCACACCAACGAGCCGCAGCGCTTCATGGACCTGGCCGCGCGGCTCGGCGAGCTCGAGGCTTCAAAGGTGGACGATATGGTCCTGCAGCAGCTCGCCGCCCGCCGCTCGACGATCGCCCTGGTCACCGACTCCACCTGCGACCTGCCGGACGGGCTCGCCGCGAGCCTGGAGGTCGTGCGCGTCCCGCTGCGCCTCACCATCGACGGGCGCGAGTACCGCGACGGCGTCGACATGACCGCCGCCGAGTACTACCGGCGCATGCCGGAGGCCCTCGCCCTGCCCACCTCGTCGCAGCCGCCGGTCTCCGACTTCAAGCGGGTCTACCGGCGGCTGCTCGAGCACCACGAGGGCATCGTCTCCCTGCACATCGCGGGCGCGCTGTCGGGCACCGTGGACGCGGCCCGGAGCGCGGCCGCGGCGGTCGACCCGGGCCGCATCCGTGTGATCGACACCGCGAGGGTCTCCGTGGGCGTCGGCCTGCTCGTGGAGCTGGCCGGCCGGGCGGTCGCTCGAGGGGCCGGGCTCGACGAGGTCGAGCGCGAGGTGCTGGCCGCGCGGGCCTCGACCGGCCTGTTCGGCACCGTCTCGTCGCTGGACCAGGCGGTGAGGGGCGGCCGGGTCAGCAGGCGGGGCGCCTGGCTCCTGCAGACGGCGCACCTCTACCCGATCATCGTGTTCGGCGACGACGGCCGCGCGACGAAGGGTGGCATCGCCCTGGGGTTCGAGCGCTCGCTGCGCCAGCTCGTGCGCAGAGCGGTCGCGTTCGCGGGCGGCGCGCCGGCGCGCGCCATGGTCGTGCACACCGACAAGCTCGAGTCCGCCGAGGCGGTGGCCGCGGCACTGCGCGAGCGCCTCGGCCTGGCGGACGTGCCGATCGTGGGGGGCGGCCCGGTGATCGCGACGCACGTGGGCCTCGGCTGCGTGACCGTCGGGATCGAGCGCCTGGAGCCGGCGCCGGACGCGGGGGCTCAGCCGGAGGGCTGACCGTCGCGCGCCGGCGCGGCCTCGCCGGCCGGGGCCGGCCGCCTTCCGCGCCCCCGCAGCTCCGCGCGGAACCTGATCAGCACCGAGACGCAGATCGCGACCGCGAGCACGCGGTACGCGAGCGGCTCGGGGATGACCCAGGACGACACCAGGTAGGTGCCGCCGGCCACGAAAGGTCCCGCCCTCCGTGTCCTCCGCACGCTGACCACGACGATCCAGGGCACCATCGTCACGCCGAAGACGACCGGCGCCAGTGGCAGGACGGCGCCGGCGGCGGTGGCGATGCCCTTGCCGCCGGAGCCGCGCAGGAAGACGGAGTACTGGTGGCCGAGCACCGTCAGGAACGCCACCAGAGCCGTGGGCCAGGGGTCCAGAAGCAGCACTGCGGCGAGCGCCGGCAGGAACCCCTTGGCCATGTCGCAGGCCATGACGGCCGCGCCGGCGGCGAAGCCGAGCTCGCGGCGCGCGTTGCCGGCGCCGATGTTGCCGGTACCTGTCGTGCGGATGTCCACGTGGTAGAAGACCCGCCCGACCAGCAGCGCGAACGGGACGGCGCCCAGCAGGTAGCCGCCCGCGGCGAGAGCGATGGTGAGGGTGAGCTGGCCGCCGGTCACGGCGCTACCCGCCCGCGCCTCAGGAACCGGTCCAGGTGACCGGTCAGGACGGCGCCGCTCATCGGCACGCCGTGGCCCGCGGCGACGACGGCCGGCCGGCGCCTCGCGATGGCCGCGGCCGAGGCCTTGGCCTTCGTCCAGTCCCAGGTCGTGATCCACGGCGGGTACCCCAGCCGCGGGCGTGGGCACACGAGGTCCGTCGGCGCGTTGAGGCCGACGGTGACGAGGGCGTCGCCGGTGACGGCGACGCCGTCCGCCTCGCGGAGCAGCGCGAGGTGCCCCGGGGTGTGTCCGGGGGTGTGCAGCAGCGTCCATCCGGGCACGCCGGGGAGCGGGGCGGCAGGGTCCAGCTCACGGGCGACGTCCCCGAGGCTGCCCTTCGCGAGCGCGGCCCGCATGCGCCGCGCGCCCATCAGGCGCAGCACCGGCAGGACGAGCCGGCGGTCGAGCGGGCCGCCGCAGTCGTGTACGGCGGCGGCGTCGGGGTCCGCCAGCGGAAGGTCCAGCGCGTGCATGCGCACGTCGCAGCCCCAGCCGAGCGCGAGCGCGCGGGCGGCGCCGGCGTGGTCGGGGTGGCAGTGGGTCAGCAGGACGGCGCCCGGCCGGGAGTCGTCGCCGAAGAGGCCTGCCGCCGCCCGCCTGATGTCTTCGCCGTGCCCCGGCCAGCCGGCGTCGATGAGGCACCAGGTCTCGGGCGTGCCGGCCAGGTACACGTTGACCGCTCGCATGCCGCGGCCGAGCGGCAGCCAGTACAGGTCGCGAGCTATCTGACGCGCAGTCATGGTGCGTGGTCCCCCCCCGGGCGAAGCGGTCACGTTCCGTCGCCGTCATCCTACGCCGCGAGCCGCGCCGCCTCTGCCCACGCCTGACTGTGGGGCCGGACCGCGCCGGGCCCGTCGCCACGTGCCGTCGCCGCGCTCCTCGCGGCCGTCCGCCTCAGCGGCCGGGCGTGCGCCAGGCCGCCGACGGGTCCCCGTCGGCCCAGGCGCCGGTGACGAGGCCGGGGAGCGCCTCGGCGTCGACGCCGAACACGATGACGTTCAGCGTCAGGTCGGCGCGGCGCGCGGCCGCTCCCAGGCGCCCCCCGAAA
>CAIXSE010000671.1 GCA_903921965.1 uncultured Thermoleophilia bacterium
CCTGCGGGACCGCGTCAAGGTCATGATCGGCGGCGCCCCCACGACGCGCGCCTGGGCCGACGAGATCGGCGCCGACGGCTACGCCGAGGACGCGATCGAGGCGGTCAACGCCGCCAAGGCGCTGCTCGGGGCGGAGTAAGACGGCGCGGACGGGCCGGCGGCGCTCCGGCGCCGCCGGCCCGTCCGGCCCCGCAGCGGCAGGCGGATGCCCCGGTCAGCCGGCGCGCAGGAACCTGTCGAAGGCCTCGAGCCCTTCGTCGAGCCCCAGTCTGCCGAGACCGACGCGGAAGTGGTCGGCGGGCGACTCGGCGAGCTCCGAGTAGTAGATGCTCGCCGGCAGCACCAGCACCCCCTCGGTATCGAGAAGGCGCCGGCAGAAGTCCTCCACGTCGCCCCCCTTGTAGCGGGGATAGCACACGCAGCCTCCCATGGGCGCCTGCCAGTCGAAGATGTCGGTCCAGCGCCCGAAGAAGGCCTCGAACAGGGGCAGGTTGGCCGCGATGATGCCCCTGTTGCGTGCCCATATGCGCTCCCGGTTCCTCAGCGCCACGGCGGCCAGGAACTCCATCGCTCCGGGATTGCAGATGGTCGTGTAGTGCTTGCGCTTCTCGAGCCGCTCGAGCAGCTCGCGATCGCGGCTGGCGAGCCAGCCCACGCGCAGCCCCGGGAGGCCGTACGACTTCGAGGCGACGTTCAGGGACACGGCGGTCGGCGAGATGTCCGCCGCCTGTGGGAGCGTGGCGTCGGGGCCGAGCTCGAGGCCGCGGTAGACCTCGTCGCAGAACAGGCGGATGCCGCGAGCCTCGCACATGGCGGCCAGCTCGCGGAAGGTGGCCTGGTCCGGCACGTAGCCGGTCGGGTTGTTGGGGTAGTTGACGGCGACCAGTCTCGTGTTGGGACGCAGCAGCCCCCTCAGCTCCTCCAGGTCCAGAGCCCAGCCGTTCTCACGGCGGCCGAGCAGCGGCGTCACGGCGGCGCCGGTCGCCACGGTGACCGTCTCCATCGACTGGTAGCACGGGACGGTGACGACGGCGTGGTCGCCCGGGCCGACCAGCTCCTGCATCGTCCAGAACAGGGCCTCCTCGGCGCCGGCGAAGGCCAGCACGTGGTCGGCGTCGACGTGCTCGTAGGTCGTGGCGACGGCCTCACGAAGCTCGGAGCAGCCCCAGGAATCGATGTACGTCAGAGGCAGCTTCGAGAATCCCTCCCGATCGGCGTCGGTGCCCATGGCGAGCAGTTCCTCGATCGTCATGCTCTGGGCGTCTGAGGCGGTGAGGTGGTAGCGGACCTTGAACTCCCACTTCCCCAGGTACTCCTCGAGACGGAACGTGCGCAGGGCCTTCATGGGCGAGCCTCCTTGGACAAGCCGCCGACCGTCATCCACTGTGCGAGGGAAGGCAGGGGACGACCCGAGTCTGGCCGGGGCCGGCCGCGAGGGTCCCGGTCGTCCGGGACCCAGAACCCGGCATCCGCGCTCGCCGCCGTCTTCCCACGATGGGACGCGCGACATGTGATGTAGCTCCAGTATATGCCTGTCAACCGTCACCTTACAACGCGGAGGAGGGTGGGAGCTTCTCACGCCCCTGTGCCCGAAGGCCCCGAAGAACGCCCGGCCGGCGCGAGGCACGGCGCACGGAAGCGCCCGCGTGCCTCCCGGCGGGGAGGTGCCGATCTGCGAGCTTCCGTGCGGACCGTGGAGGCGTCGTGACGACGCCGGCAGGGCCTGACTAGACAGCTCTCGAGCTTCCGTCCTCAGGTGCAGCAACTGCTCGATTCTAGTTCGAGTCTGCGCCCACCTCATAGCTGGAGAGCTCTCGGACGTGCGGAAGGAAGTCCCGCAAGTCATGGATCCGCCTCCTGCGTGGGGCGACAGCCCAGTCAAGAAGAGCCGCCGTCTCTGCGGCGAAGCGGTCAAGAGCTGCCGGAGAAGGCACCGAGTTCGGCGGCGGCACAGCGCTCTGGAGGAAGAAGGCCTCGGCCAGCGCGATCAAGCTCCAGGCCAGCTCTTCAGCGTCGCCGGTCCAGCTATCAGTCCCGGAATGTCGGCACGTCAAGAGTCAAGCCCTCCGGATCGCGTTGCGGCAAGTCGTAGGGCGGGACCGCGTGCTGACCAGTGCTGGGGCCTTGCGTGCTACGCCTACGACGCGACGGTGGACGATGCCGACGCGTCAGCGGCGCATCTCTACGACATGCTGCACCTCCTTCCGTGGCGGTCCACAGCCGAGGCGTCTGCGGCAGCAAGCAGCTCGACGACGTGTGCAACGGGGCGGTCGTCACCCGCCTGGGCGAGCACGTCCGCCAGCTGCATCCTGCAGCCGGGGCAGGCTGTGGCCACGACCTCGGCGCCGGTCTGCGCGATGTCGGCGGCCTTGCGCGCACCGATGGCCATGGAGAGCTCCTGGTGGGTGAGCGAGAACGAGCCCGCGCCGCCGCAGCAGCGCGCGGGCTCGCGCATCTCCGTGAGCAGCACCCCGGAGATGCCGGCGAGCAGCTCGCGTGGCTGACGCGCCACTCCGAGTCCGCGGACCAGGTGGCACGGGTCGTGGTAGGTCACGGACGCGTCCAGCCTGCCGGCGGGCGGGCTCACGTGGAGGATGTCGACCAGGTAGCTCGTGATGTCGTAGCTGCGCGCCGCGAGCCGCTGCGCCCGCGCGGCGTACCGCGGCTCGCCCGCGAGCAGGCGCGGATAACGGTGGACGAAGGAACTCGTGCACGTGGGACAGGCGGCGACCAGCGCGTCAAACTCGAGTTCCTCGAGCTGGTCGAGCTGCCGACGCGCGAGGTCCCTCGCGCCGGCGACGTCGCCGTGCGCCTCGAGCGGCACGCCGCAGCAGGCCGCCTCGGGCGGAGTGACCACGGAGGCGCCGGCGCGCTCGAGGACCTGGACCGCGGCGTGGCCGATCCCGGGGTAGACGTAGGTCACCATGCAGCCGGGGAAGAGCAGGACGCGTGGCTCGCCCGCTCGCGCTCGCCGGCCGGGCGCAAGCTCGAACGGCCGCGCCGCGAGCGGCGGGTACGCGCGCCGGGCGGCGAGGCCGTAGGGGAAGCGGAGCCGGCGGAGGTCGCGGCCGGCCGTCTTCTTGAAGGCCGCGCCCTGCAGGCGGGCGGCGGCGTCCGCCGCCGCCCGCAGCACGCCCGGCCGGCGCACACCGCCGAAGATGGCGCGCTTGACCCACGGCAGCCCGCGCTCTTCGACCACTTGGGCTCGCGCCGCGTTCACGATCGCCACGACGGGCACCCCCGACGGACAGGCTTCCTCACAGGCCATGCAGGTCGTGCAGGCGGCGAACGCTCCCGCCGTAGCACCGTCGACGGGGAGGTCACCGCTGAGGATCCCGGCGGCGAGCTGCACCTTGCCCCGGGCGACTCCCGGCTCCGTGTGCGTTTCGGCGTAGACGGGGCACACCGCCTGGCAGCTCCCGCAGCGGTTGCACACCGCGATCGCCTCTTCGACGGCGCGGAGCAGGGCCTGGTCGTCCGCTGACGGTCCGGCGGTCACCCGGTGAACTTTCCGGGGTTGAGGATGCCCTGGGGGTCGAGGGCGTCCTTGATGCGGCGCGTCAGGTCCAGGCCGCTCCGCCCCAGGGCCCAGCCGAGATAGGGCGCCTTGGCCGAGCCGATGCCGTGCTCGCCGCTGAGCGTACCGCCGAGGTCGAGGGCGGCGCGGAAGATCTCCGCCACCGCCGCCCGGGCGCGCTCCATCACCTCGGCGTCATCCGGGTCGACGAGCACGGTCGGGTGCAGGTTGCCGTCGCCGGCGTGGCCGACGGTGGCGATCGTGAGCCGGTGGCGCGCGGCGATGTCCTCGATCGCCGCCAGCATCTCGGGGACGCGACTGCGCGGCACCGTCGCGTCCTCGACGATCGTGCCGCGGCTCTGGCGCGCGAGCGCCGGGTAGGCGGCCCTGCGAGCCGCCCAGAGGCGCTCGCGCGCCTCGGCGTCCGCGGCGCGCTCGACACGTCCCCCGTGCTCCCGACAGATCCTCTCGACCAGCTCGGCCTCACGCGCCACGGCCTCGGGTGGGCCGTCGACCTCGACGAGGAGCATGGCCGCTGCGTCGAGCGGCAGGCCCGCGTGGGTGTACTCCTCGATCAGCCGCAGCGTCGTCGCGTCGATGAACTCGAGCGTCGCGGGGATGACGTTGGCTGCGACGATGGCGGCGACGGTGCGCGTCGCCTCTCCCGTCGTCGCGAACGTCGCGCTCATCGTCGCCCGGGCCTCGGGCGCCGGGATCAGGCGCACCGTCGCCTCGGTGATCACGCCCAGCGTGCCCTCGGACCCGACGAAGAGGCCGACCAGGTCGTAGCCGGTCACGTTCTTGGTCGTCTTGCCGCCGAGACGTACCGTCTCCCCGCTCGCGAGCACGACCTCCAGGCCGGTCACGTAGTGCTTCGTCACCCCGTACTTGAGGCCGCGGAGACCGCCGGCGCACTCGGCGATGCTGCCACCCATCGTCGCGACCGCGACCGAGCCCGGATCGGGCGGATACAGGAGGCCGTACTCCGCCGCCAGGTCGTTGAGTCGCTGGATGACGACGCCGGGCTGCACGGTCGCCGCGTGGTTCTTCGCGTCGACCTCGAGCACGGCGTCCATCGCGGCGGTGCTGAGCACGATGCCGCCACGGGCGGGGATCGCACCGCCGCTCACGCTCGTGCCGGCGCCGCGTGGGTAGAGCGGCGTGCCGGTGTCGCGGGCGATGCGCACGACGGCGGCGACCTCGGCAGTCGACGCCGGCAGCACGACGACGTCGGGCGTCCGGCCCTCATCGTCCGCCGTCGCGTCGTAGGCGTAGCACGCGAGGTCTGCAGGACTGGTCAGCACGCGGTCTCGCCCCACGGCGCGCCGCAGCATCGTCGCAAGGTCCGCGCTCATCCTGTCTCCTCCCGCGGCGAGACTGCGGGGACGCCCGCGAGCTCGCGGTTGATGAGGGCCTCGAGTTCGGCGGTGGTGGCTTCGTCGGCCGCCGCTCGCGGCCCCTGCGGCGCAACCCAGAGATACAGGCACGCTGCAACGATGCCGGTGACCACCAGGAGCACCGCGGCCAGAGTGCCACCGAAGCGGTCGATCACGAGGCCGCCGACCGCGGGACCCAGGGCGAAGCCGCCCACGTACACGAACGAGAAGGCGCCCATGTAGCGGCCGCGCAAGGAGGCAGGGGCCAGGTCACTGATGGCCGTCTGCGCGAGCGGGATCACGAGCACGACGCCGACGGCGGCGGCCACGAGCATGGCCACGGTGGCGGGGCCGGCGGGCAGGAGCGCGGCTCCCCCGAGGCCGGTGCCGAGGAGCGCGGCTCCCGCGGCCAGGCCGAGCCGCGCCGATCTCGCCTCGAAGCGCCGGACGGCCGGGTACTGGAGGACGGCGGCGGTCGCGGCGAACGCGGCCACCAGCCAGCTCCAGGTGGCGGGGCCGATGCCGAGCTGCAGGCGCAGCAGCGCCGGGTACACGTTGAAGACCTGCGCGAACGCGTAGAGCGGCAGCATGGTCACCAGGGCCAGCCTCAGGAAGCGCCGGTCCCCCGTCACCACGGCGTAGCCGCGCAGCGTCTGACGGAGGTGGGACGAGGCGTGCGGATGGCCCGGCGGGCGCGTCTCGCGGAGCGCGACCAGGAACGGTACGAAGCCGAGCGAGACCAGCCCCGCGAGCGCGAAGGTCCCGCGCAAGCTCAGACCGGCCCCGAGCAGCCACCCGGTGAGGAGCGGGCCGACGACGAGCGCCGCATACAGGGCGACTCTGCCGATGCCGTAGCCGGCGGCGCGATGATGAGGAGCGACGAGGTCCGCGGTCATGGCGTTCTGCGCCGTGAAGAACAGCGACTGGCCGACCGCCGCCTCGATGAACACCACGGCGGCGACCTGCCAGAGGCTGCCGGCGAACGCCAGGCCCTCGTAGAGCGCGAGGCCCCCCAGCACCGACACCACCAGGGCGGGGACGCGCCCGAAGCGGTCGATCGCCGCCCCGCCAAGCAGCTGCACCGGCAGGCTGGCGAGGATGGCGAGGCCCATGATGAGCCCAGTGGCGCCGGTCGAGACGCCCAAGCCGGACGTCACGGCGAGCACCTGGAACGGGACGACCATGTAGAGCGCGATCAGGCGCACCGCGCTGCCAGATGTGAGCAACCGGAACTGCCGGCCGAAGGCGGCGTCACGCCGGCGGACGGCCGTGCGCCCGGCGGCAGGCCGGGCGACGTCCGCTCCCTCGGGAGCGCAGGCGTACGCGGAAGTAGTCTGCGAAGGTGTCATGGCAGAAAGAGGGGGCGGCGGGCCCAACGACGCAGGCCCGCCGCCGCGGGTCTCACTCCTCGACGGCCCGGCCCCGGCTACGGCGCACGAGCAGCACGACGACCCCGGCCACCACGACGACGGCGACGACCGCGACGATGATCGCCGTCGTGCTCCCGGAACCGCTGCTCGCCTGGGCCGTCTCCGCCACTGGCGTCAGCTTCACGTAGGTGTCGTAGAGGTAGTTGTAGTCGACGCCGCCGCCGGACGGCGCCTGGGTCCATCCGGTGAAGCGGTCGCTGCGCCATGCCTGCACTGCGGGGTCGTACCAGATAGGGACGTACGGCGCGTCCTCGTAGGCGATCTGCTGCAGCTGGTCCACCAGGCCCTCGCGCGTGGTCTGGTCGAGGGTCGCGATCTGTTCGTTGTAGATCTTGTCGTAGGCGGCGTTCTCGTAGCCGGTGTCGTTGTAGCCACCGCTGGACCCGACCGTGACGACGGAGAGCACGAACGCGGGGTCGGGCTCGGCGTACCAGCCCGTCGAGTACAGGTCGATGTCGCCCTCGTAGACCTTCTGGTACATGGTGTTCTCGGCCATCACCTCGATACGGATCTTCATGCCCACCTTGTCGAGGTAGCCGGCCACCAGCTTGGCCAAGGTCGAGCCGAAGGCGTACTCGGTCGGCGCCGTGAAGGTGAAGTCGAGTGGCGTACCGTTCGCACTTTCGCGCACGCCGTCCCCGTTACGGTCGGCGTAGCCGGCGGCGTCGAGGAGCTGCTTGGCCTTCTCGGGGTCGTAGGTCATCAAGGTGTCGGCCGGCGGATCGAGATGCCAGCTGGACCACTTGGGCACGATCGTCGTCGCGGTCTCGGCGTAGCCGGACATGCAGGTCTTGGCGATCGCCTGCTTGTCTATGGCCCAGGCGACCGCCTGACGGATGCTCTTGTCGGCCAGCAAGTTGTCCTTCCACTTGCCGGTGCTCCGGCAGTTGAACCCTATGCCGTTCCAGCTGAAGCCCGGCTTCGTCGTTATCGTCGTGCCGGGCATGCCCTCGAGCTTCGGCACCGACACCGAGTCGGGTTCCAGGATCAGGTCGAGGTTGCCCTGGCGGTAGTCCTCGACCATCGTCTCCGACGTCCGGTAGATGACGTAGACGACCTGATCGACGGCCGGTTTGTCGCCCCAGTAATAGGGATTCCGTGTCGCGATCACCTGTGACGAGGTCTTGGCCTCCTGCACCTGGAACGGGCCGGAGCTGATCAAGGGGACGTTCTGGAACGACGCCAGCTGCTTGGATGTGAGCTTGCCCCAGACGTGCTCGGGGAGGATGGGGATCATCAGGTTGAGCACGCGGATCGACGGCTTGCTCGTGGTGATGACGACAGTCGTGTCGTCGGGAGCCGTGACCTTGGTGACGTACTGCAGGTAGGCGAGGAAGTTCGCGTTCTGCTCCTTGAGGATCAGGTTGTACGTGAACGCGACGTCGGCGGCGGTGAGCGGCTCGCCGTCGCTCCACTTCACGTCCGGTCGCAGCTTGAACGTCCAGGTCAGACCGTCGGGGCTGGTCGTCCAGGACTCGGCGAGCTGGGGCGACACCTGGTAGTCGGTCGTGTACCGGGTCAGGAAGTCGTACTCGTTGTACATGAGGGCGAAGCCGAGCGAACTGGCAGTGGACAGCGGGTTGAGCGTGTCGAAGTCCTTGAGCAGGCCGATGCGATAGACGACCTTGTCGGCGGACGCGGCCGGCGACGGCGAGGCGGACGAGGCGGACGCCACCGGCGCCAGGACGACGAGGGTGAAGGTCGTCACGAGGGCGACCAGGAGCATGAGGCGGCGCATCTTCTTCTCCCTTCGGTGTGGACGAGCCGCGTGACGACTCATGGCAGGTCGTACCTGTAGTAGGGCTGGTGGTCGAGGACGAGGCGGGTCGCCTTGCCCTCGATGACGGTGTCGAACTCGAGCCGGCTACCGCTGGGCGGCGGGCCGACGCGGTAGCACCCGCCGCCGAGAGGCTCGAGGCGCGCCTCGGTCCCCCACGAGTCGAGGAGCGCCCACAGCTCGTCCCGCCGAGGGAAGACGCGCACGCTCGGCCAGAACGGGTTGTACGAGCGGTAATCGCCGAGGAACGCGACAGCTGCCTCCGGCAGCGCGGCGGCGGGCTCCGGCGCGAGGTCGTCGCGCACCCAGCGGCGCGGGCCGTGAAGGAGCTCGACGACCTGTCCTGCGGTGTCGCGCTCCAGCCGCAGTACGAATCGGTCCCACCCCGGCGCGTCGATCAGGTGCCCATCGGCGACGAACGTGCTGGGGACGAGCGGCAGGCGCGCCGGGCCGGCGA
>CAIXSE010000672.1 GCA_903921965.1 uncultured Thermoleophilia bacterium
CAGCCAGCTCGACTGGCTCTCGGAAGCCGCCCTGTCGCGCACCGTGTCGCTTGCCGTCGCGCTGCCCGTCGCCCTGCTCACCGGCAGTGTCGTGGTGCCTCGTGCGCTGCGCGTCACTGCGCTCGGCGCCGGCGCCTTCGAGGTCTGCGGGCTGCTGCTGCTCACGATCACTTTCGCGCTGGGACCGGCGACGATCGCCAGTGTGACGACCTCGCAGTTCGGTACCTTCGGCGTGCTGCTGGGCTACCTGCTGCTGCACGAGCGCCCCAAACCCAACCAGTGGGCCGGGATCCTCTGCACGCTCGCCGGGGTGAGCGTGATCACGGCACTGGTCTGAGGCTGCGCGCCGCCCGGTCGCGCGTTCAGGCGCCCGGGACCGGCTGCGCCCGGCTCCGCCGCTCGTCGTCGGTCGTCACAAGGTCGGCGACGGCGGCGGCCGTCGCCCCGATGGCTCCGGGGGCTGCGAGGAACAGGAGGATCGGTACCCTCTCCGGCCAGTCGGGCAGCGGCGACCCGAGCGCCCATGCGACCACCTCCGCGACCACGACGACGTACGCCGCGGTCGCGAGCAGGCGCACGGCGTCGAGCGGCACGTGCCGTCGTTCGCGCCGGAGGTCGCGGAGGGCATCGACGTCCAGCCACACGGCGGCGGCCAGATACGCGGCCGCGGCGAAGGCCGCCACGGCCACCAGCGGGCCGGGGACCGAGGCGTTCGCGAAACCGAAGACCAGTCCGGCGAGGACGACCACGCCGGCCACGACGACGGCCGCGAGGACGAAGCCGCCCGCTGCTCCCGCAGTGGCCGGACCGTCGATGTGACGGCCGTGCAGTACCCACACGAGCAGCGGACCGAGGATCAGAGCGCCGATCCCCACCCAGAGAAGGACGGAGCCGAAGAAGTCGAAGGCGCCCGGGTCCAGGCCGCCCGGCTCCAGAGCAAGGCCGGCCGCCGCGGCCGTCAGCAGGCCGGCGTCGGCAGCCAGGACCGCGCGCCGGCGCCATGTCGGGGTCTGTGTCGCCATGGTGATCGCCTCCCCGGGCTGCGGCGGACCGGCGTGGGTGAGCCGCTCGACACCGCGTCTCACACGGGGAGTGTTCCCGTCGAGACCAGGTACGACCGGCGTTGACTTCGGGCCGGAGGGCGTGACGCGGCCCGCGCGGCTCTGCTCGGCGTCGCCCTCAGCCGCCGAGCTCGGCCAACGCGTGCGCCACCACGTCCTGCGTCCAGCGCAGGTGGCGGCGCATGCTCGCGGCGGCACGCGCCGCGTCGCCTTCGCGCACGGCGGCGCAGATCTCGTCGTGCGAGCCGCGGATCTCCTCGGCGGTGTGCTCGTGGAGCAGCAGCCCCACCGGCAGGAACAGCTCCTTGCGCACGGCCACGACCGCGCGCGCGAGGTGCGAGCTGTGCGCGGCGGCCGCGAGCGCGTCGTGGAACGTGGCGTTCCAGCGCAGCACGGCCGTGTGGCCGTCGGCGGCCGCGGCCGCCAGGGCCGCCTCCAGCGCCGCCAGCTCTTCCGCGCGGCGGCGCTCCGCCGCCAGGCCCGCCACCTGGCACTCCACGATCTCGCGGAACTCCCAGATGTCGCGGACCTCGTCGCCCTTCGCGTCCATCCACGCCAGCCAGATGCGGCTGAGCGTCTCGATGTCGCCGACGCGCGTGCCGCCGTGGGCGCCGCGCGTGGTGACGAGGTAGCCCTGCGTCTCGAGCGAGCGCAGGCCCACGCGCAGCGTGAGGGACGAGATGCCGAGGTGGTCGGCGAGCTCGCGGCTGGGCGGCAGGCGGTCGCCTGGGGCGAGCTCGCCGGAGAAGACGAGACCGCGGATGACGCCGGCCACGCCGTCGCTGGCGCTGGGCGTGTCGAGGGGTACTACTCCGGTCCATTGACGGGAATGAATCATTGAGTTAGTCTTTCACGCAATCGTCCTGCTGTAAAGGGGCTGGGGGACGCGGCGGTGATCGAGATCGTCGTCCACGGGCGCGGCGGCCAGGGTGGAGTGACCCTCGCCAAGCTGATCGCCGGAGCCTTCTACCGGCGCGGGCTGCACGTGCAGGCTTTCGGCATGTACGGGGCCGAACGCACCGGCGCGCCGGTCGAGGCGTTCGTGCGCGCCGACGAGCGGGAGATCGTCGCCCACACGGCCGTCACCCACCCCGACCACGTCGTGGTCGTCGACCACTCGCTGGTCACGGCCGTCCGCGCCGACGCGATGAAGGACGGCGGCTGGGTCGTCGTGAACACGCCGGAGCGTCCGGCGGCGCTGGCCGGGGTGCTCCCGGGGCGCCGCGTGGCGACGGTGGACGCCTCGGCGGTCGCCGTGGCCCACGGGCTCGGGACGAGGGCGGTGCCCATCGTCAACACCGCCCTGCTGGGCGCCGTGGCCCGCGTGCTGGGCCTGGAGCTGGAGGACGCCGAGGGCGCCCTGGCCGCCGCCGGCTTCGCCGGACCCAACATCGCCGCGGCGCGGGAGGCGTTCGCGCGCACGGTCACCGCGGTGGAGCCCGGCGCGGCCGAAGAGCCCGCGCCGGCGCCTCACGAAGCGCACCTGCTCTTCATCGACGAGCGGGTCGGGCGCCGGCCCACGACGCACACCGGCGTCTGGGCGTCAGCCAGGCCGCACGCCGTGCAGACGGGCGCGCCCTGCCTGCGCGCCTGCCCGGCAGGCAACGACGTGCGCGGCTTCGTGCAGGCCGCCGCCGGCGGCGACCACGAAGCCGCGCTCGGCGTGCTGCTGCGCACCTCGCCGCTGCCGGGCGTCTGCGGACGCGTCTGCCCGGCGCCCTGCATGGCCGCGTGCAACCGCCGCGAGCTGGACGGCGCCGTGGACGTGCGCGACATCGAGCGCGCGGTCTCGGACGTGGTGGAGGCGGACGCCGCCGCGTGGGAGCGGGCGGAGTCGGCGGCCGGGGCGGCGGGTGGCCCGGCGGCGGCCGGCGCGAGCGTCGCCGTCGTCGGCTCCGGCCCGGCCGGGCTCTCGGCCGCGTACCACCTGGCGCGGC
>CAIXSE010000673.1 GCA_903921965.1 uncultured Thermoleophilia bacterium
GCCGCCCATGGACGCCCCGAACGCCACCTCGTAGGCGACCTTCTCGTTGGTGGACCACTCGGCGTAGACGCCGTCGTACCGCGCCAGGTTGGTGACGATCTCGGTGCTCGGCGTGCCGGGGTAGGCCGCCGCCACCTGCACGCCGGCCTCCCAGGCGCCACGCGCCACGGCCTCATTGCCCAGCATCAGGTGCGTTTCCATGCGACTCCTCGTGTGACGGGCGCGCGAAGGGCGCGCCCGGCCACGATACGCAGACGGCCCAGCCAGGCGCAAGCCTGCGGGCCACGGTGGCGCGCACGCTGCGGTCTCGACCCGGTGTCGTCCCGTCTGACGACACATGAGACGGCCTTCCCGCGGCGCGGGTGTAATCCCCAAGCCTCTGCTGCGATGAAGAGGTGTACACACCACACAGCCGCGAAGTGGAGGAAGCCATGAAGATCGCAAGGATCGCCGGGATCGTCGCCGTGCTCGCACTCCTGGTGGCGGGCGCCGCCTACGCCTACGGCGGCGGCAAAGGTGACGTGCTGCGCACGCGGGACCAGATCAAGGCGCAGGACGGGAGCTGCCAGACGGCGGCCCTGCAGACCCGTGACCGCGACCGGCTGAGGGACGGGAGCTGCCAGACGGCGGCGCTGCAGACCCGTGACCGCGACCGGCTGAGGGACGGGAGCTGCCAGACGGCGGCGCTGCAGACCCGAGACCGCGACCGGCTGAGGGACGGGAGCTGCCAGACGGCGGCCCTGCAGACCCGCTCGCAGGACCGGATCCGCCTGCGCACCTGCTGAGGCCGAGGCCACGGCTCGAGCGCTTCGGCGGGACGGCCGCCCGGGTTCCGGACTGCCCGGGCGGCCATCCCCCGAAGTGCGCTCAAGCCGTCGGCGATGCAGTAGACTAGGACTGTGCGGGGCAGAGGAGGGTCGGCGGTGGCCGCAGCATCACTGTCGCGAGAGGACCAGGAGCATCTCGTCGAGGCGGTGAGGCACGGCCGCCGGGGGGCGTTCGAGCGTCTGTACGAAGTGACCCACGTGCGTGTCTTCACGCTGGCGGCGCACATGGTCGGGGACCGCGAAGAAGCCGCCGACATCACGCAGGAGGTCTACCTGGACGTCTTGCGCCAGCTGCCGGAAGAGGAGCGGCACGTCCGGCTCGAGCCATGGCTGTTCCGCCTGACCATGAACACCTCGTATGACCACCTGCGGCGCCGGACCGCGCGGGCCGCGGCGCCGCTCACCGACGACCAGACCCCGGCGACGTCCGACCACCTGGAGCGCGCTCAGCTCTCCGCGCTCCTGAAGGACTGCCTC
Organism: uncultured Thermoleophilia bacterium; assembly: GCA_903921965.1. Next base: position 1,305 of record CAIXSE010000673.1, read on the forward strand.
GGGAGCCTGACCCCGCGGTACCGTACCGCCGTGGTGCTCCGCGACATCTGCGGGATCAGCACCGACGAGCTCGCCGACGTCATGGGGATCAGCCGAGGCTCCGCCGCCGTGGTGCTCTTCCGCGCCCGGGCAGCCTTCAAGCGGGCCTTCCGGGAGCTCGCGCCCGCGGAGGCCGCAGGCCTCTCCGCGGTCGTGCTGCTGCGCGACGCTCCGGACTGGACCGCACCGTCGCGACTCGCGCACGCGCCCGCGCCGGACGCGGCGCTCCACACGCCGGTGGAGGCGGCCGCGACGCACCACGCCTCGCCC
>CAIXSE010000674.1 GCA_903921965.1 uncultured Thermoleophilia bacterium
GCAGACGTCCGTGGGGAAGTACCAGCCTCCGTGGACCCCGCTCAGCTCTTCGTCGCTCAGCGCCGTGTCCGGAGGCGGAGGTACGACCAGCGCGCGCTCGGTGGCCGACTCGACGACCACCCTGACCGTCACTCCCTCGGGCACCTCCACGCCTGCCTCGGCCAGCGTCGCCATCGGGTCGGCCACCAGCCGCTCCTTGAACCCCTCGTCGTCCCAGCACCTGGCGATCACCTTCTGCAGCGGGTCCTCTTGTGCGGGCATATGCCTGTCCTTTCGTGTGGTCTCTGCCGGGGCGCGCCGCGGGCGCGTCTCTGCGGCCTCAGGGCCGCGCCGCGGGATCCTGCTTCGCGGCCACGGCGCGCGCGTAGGCCTTGTCGTCGTCGCCCAGCCGGCACCAGCCCGCGATGAGCTCCTCGCACACGACCTTCGTCTCGCGGCAGAAGAGCGGGTCGGGGCGGCGCATGTCGCCGGTGCAGGCCAGGTTGTCGTAGAAGCAGCCGCCGCCGCAGAGGTAGCGCGCCCAGCAGTGGCGGCAGGCCGGCAGGTTCTCGACCACGGTGCGGCGGCGGTCGTCCATGTCCTCCGCCCTGCAGTCGCCGATGTGGCCGACCCGCATCGTCTCCACGCCCAGGAAGCTCGGGCAGGGGTAGACGCCGCCGTCCGCCGCGACGGCGGCCACGCCGCGACCCACGGCGCAGGAGGCCCGGTTCCGGCGGCCCGTGGCCAGGTGGGTGAGCATCCTCAACTCCCTGGTGGGCGCGGCGGCCGCGAGGTCCCGGGCGCGGACCGCGGCGAAGAGACCGCGCACCTCGGCCCGGCGGTACTCGGTCATGCGGTCCGCCGCCTCCCGGCGGGCCTCCTCCGCCTCCTCGCCCGCGGCGGCAGCGGCGTCGGCCCCTTCTTCGCCCGGACCGCGCCGGAGCGCGGGTGAGCGCCGGTTCAGGACGCACCTGCGGAAGCCGGCCTCTTCCAGCCCCCGGCGGATCGCGAAGGGGTCGCTGCCCGCGCACACGACGGCCTGGGCCGTCAGGTCGGGCATCACCGCGCGCAGTCTTCCGACGTTGCGGCGCACCCGGACGTAGGAGCCGCTGCCGTCCCTGAAGGGCCGCTGGCGGTCCTGGACGGCGGCGGGGCCGTCGAAGCTGATCGTGGGTACGACGCCTTCCTTCGCGAGGAAGGCGACGACCTGGTCCGTGAGGAGACTGCCGTTGGTGTTCAAGCCGAAGGTGACGACCTTGCCGCGCGCGGCGGCCTGCCGTCTGGCGTGGATCACCACGCGTTGCAGCAGGGGGAACGCGAGCAGGGGTTCGCCGCCGGCGAAGCTGATCTGGACCCTCGAGGCGTCGCCCGAGCTCTCGAGGAACCAGTCCACGGCGGCGAGGGCCGTCTGCTCGCTCATCATCCCGGGGCTGCCGTACTCGCCGCCGTCCCCGAGACAGTAGGTGCAGCGCATGTTGCAGGTCTGTGCGAGGACGAGGACCATGTTGACGAGTCGTGTGGAGCCCGGCGGGGACGGAGCCTCTGCCGCCGCCGCGCCGTCCGCCGCGTCCGGGCCGGCCACCAGGCCGGTCGCGCGGAGCGCCCGCATCTGCGCGTCGGGGATGAGCGAGGAGAAGCCCGGGGCCGGCGCGGCGACGGCCTTCGCCACAGGCGCGCTCACGGGCAGAGCCGCGACGTCCTCCACGCGGAACAGGCAGTACTCGCCCTCGCGCTCGAGGAGGTGGTGCTCCGCGAGCCGGACGTTGCCGTGCCAGGCACGGCCGTCGCGGACGATTTCATAGGCGCCGAACACGAGCTTCGGGCGGGGTCGCCGGGGTCAGATGTCGATGTCAATCGGCGGGTGGCCCTCCCACGGGCAGGTCCACCCGCCGTGGATGCCCGCCAGGTCCGCGTCGGCCAGCTCTCTCTGCGGGGCAAGAGGCACGACAAGGACGCGCTCGGTCGCGGTCTCCGCGACCACGCGCACGGTCACGCCCTCGGGGACCTCCACGCCCGCCTCGGCCAGCGTGGCCATCGGTTCGGCCACGAGCCGCTCCTTGAACGCCTCGTCGTCCCAGCACTTCGTGATGACCCGCTGTAGTATGTCGTTCCCCTCGGGCATGATCCCTTCCTTTCAGTTCACTGGGCCTGGGACACTCAAGTCCTGCGACGACTGTCGACGCGAACTGCTCGACCCGGCCGACCGGCGGTTCCGCTACCCGCTAATGACCGTGCCGTACGGGTCAACGCAATTGAAGTACCACCCGCCGTGGATGCCCGCCAGCTCCGCGTCGGCCAGCTCTCTCTGCGGGGCAAGAGGCACGACCAGGACGCGCTCGGTCGCGGTCTCCGCGAGCACGCGCACGGTCACGCCCTCGGGCACCTCCACGCCCTCCCCGGCCAGCGTCGCCATCGGATCGGCCACGAGCCGCTCCTTGAACGCCTCGTCTTCCCAGCACCTGGAGATCACGTACTGCAGCGCATCTGTCTGATCAGGCACGATCCTGTCCTTTCGGGTGACGACTCGGCCGGCGGCTGAGCGCGGAGTCGCGGTGTCCTGGTCTGTCCGGCAGGGGCCGGCTACACATCCTGGCCCTGGTAGCCGGTGCAGCTGTCCTGGAAGATCCACCCGCCGTGGATGCCCGCCAGCTCCGCGTCCGCCAGCTCTCTCTGCGGGGCAAGAGGCACGACCAGGGCGCGCTCGGTCGCGGACTCGACGACCACGCGCACGGTCACGCCCTCGGGCACCTCCACGCCCGCCTCGGCCAGCGTCGCCATCGGGTCGGCCACGAGCCGCTCCTTGAACGCCTCGTCGTCCCAGCACCTGGCGATCACCTTCTGCAGCGCGTCATTCCCCTCGGGCATGATCCCTCCCCTTCAGGCGGTGTAGCCACTGGTGTTGCAGTCGACCTGGACGATGGGGCCGAAGAACCCGCCGTGGATGCCCGCCAGCTCCGCGTCGGCCAGCTCCCTCTGCGGGGCAAGAGGCACGACCAGGACGCGCTCGGTCGCGGTCTCCGCGACCACGCGCACGGTCACGCCCTCGGGCACCTCCACGCCCGCCTCGGCCAGCGTCGCCATCGGGTCGGCCACGAGCCGCTCCTTGAACGCCTCGTCGTCCCAGCACCTGACGATCACCTTCTGCATCTGGTCCTCTCGTGTCGTCATGCTCGCCCGTCCCTTCTGTCGTGTGTGGGCCGCCGGGCGCTCAGGGCCGCGGCGGGTCGTGCGTATCGGTGGTCTGGGCGCGAACGTAGGCCTGCTCGTCCTCGGTCAGCCGGCACCAGCCCGCGACCAGGTCCTCGCAGACCGTCCGTATCTCGCGACAGTGGAGCGGGTCGGGACGGTGCATGTCGCCGGTGCGCGCCAGGTTGTCGTAGAAGCAGCCGCCGCCGCAGAAGTGGCGCGCCCAGCAGCGGCGGCAGGCCGGCAGGTTCTCGACCACGGCGCGGTGGTAGTCGTTGATCTCTCCGGCGTGGTGGTCGGACAGGCGGCCGAGCCGAGCATCCTCGAGGCCGACGAAGCGGTGGCAGGGGTAGACATCGCCGGCCGCGGACACGGCGCGCATGCCGCGGCCGAGCCCGCACCCGGCGTGGCGCCTGCGTCCGGCGGCGAGCGAAGCCAGCAGCGCGTGGGCCCCTGGCGCCGCGGCGGCGTCGAGGCGGCGCTCGCGGACCGCGGCGAAGAGCTCGGCCGTCTCGGCACGGCGGTAGGCGAGCATCCGCTCCGCATCCGCGCGTCGTCCCTCCGCCGTCTGCGTGACGGCCTCCGGGTGCACTACGTCCGCCGGCCCCGTCTCGTGCGGGACCACCGGCGAGGCGGGCGTGAGGATGCAGGTGGAGAAGCCGGCCTCCTCCATCCCGCGGCGCACGGCGAAGGGGTCGCCGCCGGCGCAGACCGTGGCCCGGCCGGTCAGCCTGGGCAGCGCCGCGCGGAGCTTGCGCGCGCTGGCCTGCGCGCGCGCGTGCGAGCCGCGGCCGTCACGGAAGGGACGCTGCCCGTCGTGGACCTCCGGCGGGCCGTCGAAGCTCACCAGCACCTCGATCCGCTCCTGCGCGATGAAGGCCGTCATCTCGTCGTCGAGCAGGGTGGCGTTGGTGGTCATGCCGAACGTCACCTCCTTGCCGCGCGCCGCCGCCTGCTCCCTGGCGTAGGCGACCACCCGCTGCAGCAGGGGGAACTCGAGGAGCGGCTCGCCGCCGAAGAACCCGAGGTGGACCTTGTGCGCGTCGCCGGAGTTGTCGAGCAGCCAGTCGACGGCGGCGAGCGCCGTCCGCTCGCTCATCGATCCCCGCTCGCCGTACTCGCCGCCCTCGCCGTAGCAGTAGACGCAGCGCAGGTTGCAGGTCTGGGTGAGGAAGAGGACGACGTTGCTCACCGCGAAGGCGGCCGGCGCGGCCCGGCCTCCGTCCCCGGCGCCCGCCGCGCCGCCGTTCGCCCCGGCGCCTGCCGCGCCGCCGTCCGTCGCCCCGGATCCCGCCTTCTCCGAGTCCTCGACCAGGCCGCAGCCGCGCAGCGCCTGCATCAGCGCGTCGGGCACGAGCGTGGCGAGGCCCGGCGTGAGGCGGGCGATCGCCGCCGCCAGGGCCGCGCTCACCGGCCGTGCCGTCATCTCCTCCACGAGGAACAGGCAGTGCCTTCCGTCGTGCTCCACGAGGTGGTGCTCCTTGAGGGCGACGTTGCCGTGCCAGGTGCGGCCGTCGCGCTCGATCTCATAGGGTCCGAACATCACGGATCTCGAGGGACCGGGTCGTCGCGGGCCGGAGCGCTGCTCCCGTTCTCCGTGGCGAGGTGGCCCCGATGCCGGGCTTCTCTCGCGCGGGCACGCCCACCTTCCAGCGGTTGCGGGCAGCGGTCGCGCTCAGCCTGCGCGGTTCACGTAGCAAGGGTCCCAGTCCTGTGCGGTGGGGCAGTTCTCAGTGGGGCAGTCGCCGGCCGATACGGCGAAGCGTTCGAGATCACCGTCGCTCAGCCGGCCCGGCGGTGCGGGGATGACCAAGGTGCGCTCGGTCTCGGTGTCGACCGCCACGTTGACGGTCACGCCCTCGGGGATCTGCACCCCTGCCGCGGCCAGCGTCGCCGCCGGGTCGGCGAGCAGCCGCGTCTTGAAGGTCTCGTCGTCCCAGCATCTGGCGATGACGCTCTGCAGTGCGTTCCGCTGCTCGTCCATGGGCTTCTGCTCCTCGTCTGCCTCCGGCTCTTCGCGATGGCCGTGCGCCGGTCGCCAGGCGGGTGCGCGGTTCGACTGATAATATAACTGTAGTATGTTATCAGTGTCAATGGTACGTAGAGCCAGGTCGCCGATGCCTCCGTCGCGCGGCCGGCGTTCCCGGGGTGCCCGGCGCGGCGCCGTCGGGCGCAAGGCCGGGCGGGCAGGCCGCCGAGGGTGTGCGGACGATCCAGCACACCTGCGCGCGGCCGACCTCGGTAGGATATCCTACTGACAGTAGGCATCGCCCCGTGCATCCTCGGCGAAGGACTCGACCCGGGGCGGACTCGACCGGCGATGAGCCGCGCGAGCGAAAGGGGTCAGGCGATGTCGCAGGAACAGGCACAGGCGTTCGTCGAGCGCATGAAGAGCGACCAGGCGTTCGCCGCGCGCGTCCTCGCCGTCGAGGAGGGCGAGCAGCGCCTCGCGTTCATCCACGCCGAGGGCTACGACTGCAGCGCCGGGGAGCTCGCGGCCGAGGGGGGCAGGCTGGAGGACGAGGCGCTCGAGGCGCTCTCCGCGGGCCACGGTTGCCCCATGGGGTATGCGCCGCCCGACTGGAACGGATGAGGCTCGTGCCGTCCTCAGGGGCAGGAGGTCGCGGCGCGCCCTCGCGCGGCGGCCCCGCGCGGAGCCGGGCGTGTCCGCGCGTGCCCGAGGCCCTTTTCGCCGGCGGCGTGCCCGGGCCCGGGTGGCCTGCGACCGCCCGGGCCCTCGGGTCCGCACCGCGGCGCCGCAAAGTCCGCCGCCCGCCGCCGCCGGGATCGAAGACACGTGATGGCTGATGCCGCGAGAGTGAGCCGCCCGCCTGCGCCGGCGTGGGCCTGGTCGCGCTACAACACCCTGTTCCGCTCGGCGCGCTACGGCTGGCACCTGCACAACGCGCTCAGCGGCGTCATGCTCGAACTCGACGAGCGGCACCGCGACGTCGCCGCTGCTCTGCGGGAGAGCGGCGCCGGCGCGGGCGGCATCGGCGCGAACGCCGGCGCCGACGGCGAGTTCCTCTCGCTCCTCGCGGAGCACGGCTTCCTCGCCGACCCCGCCGGGGAGAAGGTCAAGCTCATGGAGCTGCGCTACCGGCGCAGCGCCGCCTGCTTCGGCACCAGCCACGTGGGCCTGACGATCTGCCCGACGCTCGCCTGCAACTTCGCCTGCTCCTACTGCTTCGAGCGCAGCCAAGGCGACGCCGCCGTGATGGACGGGCCGACGATGGACGCGCTGCTCGACTTCGTCGGCAGCCACGAGGACGCCCGTCACCTGTTCGCATGCTGGTACGGCGGCGAGCCCACCCTGGTCTTCGACGTCATCGAGGCCCTCACCGAGAGGTTCATCGCGCTCTTCCCCGACTACCGCGATGCCTCGCTGGTGACCAACGGCTACCTGCTGGACCAGGAGAAGATCGCGCGGCTCGGCGACCTGCGCATCACCTCCGTCCAGATCACCCTGGACGGCGTCGCCGCGACGCACGACCGCCGCCGCAGGCTGCGCGGAGGCGGCGCCACCTGCGAGCGCATCCTCGGCAACATCGACCTGCTCATGGCGTCCTCCTGGAAGGGCCGCTGCGCGCTGCGCGTGAACGTCGACAAGGCCAACCAGGCGGAGTACGCGACGCTCCGCGAGGAGCTGCTCGAGCGCTACGAGGGCGGCGACCTGCGGGTCTACCCCGGCCGCGTCAACACCTTCGAAGGCCACCCCTACGGCCGTGACCGCGGCCTCTGCGCCGCCGAGTGGGGCGCCTTCGAGCTCGAGCGCTACGCTGCGGACGGCATCGCGCCGCGCGGCGGCTTCTACCCCGTCAGCGGCGCCCAAGACACCTGCGTCGCCACCAGCCACCAGGGCTACGTGGTGGGGCCGAAGGGCGAACTGTACAAGTGCTGGGAGGACGTCGGCCGGCAGGACAGGGCCGTGGGCTCGGTGCACGCGCAGCCGTTCATCACCGACCCGGCGCTGCAGGCCCGCTACACCATCGGCACCGACCCGCACGACGACGCCGAGTGCCTCGAGTGCGTGGTGTTCCCCGTCTGCGGCGGAGGCTGCGTCAGCAAGCGCCTGCGGGCGCTGCAGTTCGGCGAACGCGACATCGAGTACTGCTCCCCGCTCAAGGAGTCGCTGGAGGGGTACCTCGACGCCTACCTGGACCTCTGGCACACCCGCATGATCTGCGAGGCCGTGCTCGGCACGGGCAGCGCCCCCTCGATGGAGAAGGGCTACCGCATGGTGCAGCCGGAGATGAGGACCGCGGCCGCGAAGAACCCGCTCGAGGACGTCGCGGAGCAGGCGTAGGTGACGCCCCCGCGCGGTTCGGCACCCGGCTCCGCGGCCCCTTATCCGTCCGCGAGGTAGCCGTCCAGGATGTTGGTGCACGTCGGTGGATGGAGACCGCAGTCGTCCCTGCACGCTCCGCCGACGACAGCCGTCATCTCGGCATCCCGCAGCCGGCCCCCCTCGGCCGCGATCTCCTCGGCGCTGCAGTCGTAGCCCTCGGCGCGGATGAACGCCAGGCGCTGCTCGCCCTCCTCGACGGCGAGGACGCGCGCGGCGAACGCCTCGTCGCTCTTCATGCGCTCGACGAACGCCTTCGCTTGCTCCTGCGACATGGTCTGCCTCCGTTCGCTTGTGTCGTGCGTCCCGGGTCCACCCCGGCCGGGTGAAGCGCCCCGCCGGTGCTCGCCCACGCCGCACGTGGTGTCAATGAGTCACGGTTCGTCGGGATCGCGACGCCCTGCCCGAGAGGCGCACCATCGGCGCACTCCGCCGGCGCACGGGCAGGCCCATGCCCCGGCAAGGGGGCCCGACGCCGCGGTGACGCTCGCCGCCGAAGGTCGTCGCACCCAGCCTCGGGCGGGGCGGCCGCCCCGCCGGCGGATCAGCAGACCCTGAGACCGTTCGGCTCGCCGCAGGGGCTCAGGTACCAGGAGTTGTCGTACGCTGGGGGAACACAACCCGCTGCGGTCACACGAGCCAACTCCAGATCTCCGAGCCGGCCGCCCTCGGCGGCGAGCTCCCCGGCGCTGCAGTCGTAGCCCTCGGCGCGGATGAACGCGAGGCGCTGCTCGCCCTCCTCGACGGCGAGGACGCGCGCGGCGAACGCCTCGTCGCTCTTCATGCGCTCGACGAACGCCTTCGCTTGCCCCTGCGACATGGTCTGCCTCCGTTCGCTTGTGTCGTGCGTCCCGGGTCCGCCCGGGCCGCGTGAAGCGCCCCGCCGATGCTCGCCCACGCCGCACGGGGTGTCAACAAGTCACGGTCCATCAGGATGGGGACGGCCTGCCCGCTGCTGTGCTCTGGAGGCGACCTCGCCCCAGCCTTGCTCGCAGGCCGTCACTGCCTGACCTTCCTGGGTTGTGGCCCGGCCGTGCGCGTCGCGTCGCGCGCGCCGGCCTCGTGGTCCTCATGGATCGCCGAGCGCATCAGGCCGAGCAGCGGCGCCGGCAGCTCGTCGAGCCGCCCGCGCCGCCGCAGCACGCTCCAGAAGCTCAGGTGGTCGAAGGGTCGCAGGGCGCCGAGCTCGGGGCGGGGACCGAAGTACCCTTCGCCGACCGCGCGCATGACCTCGGCGCGGCGTGCTCTCAGATGCGGGACGTAGGCGCGGCGGCCGACGGAGGCCGCGAGCACGTAGTAGTCGCGCAGCCGGTGGCCGAGGACCTGTGTCGAGGCGGCCTCCGGGTCGGGCAGCTCCCTGAGGGCGTCGAGGTCGTGGATGACCACCTCGTCGCCGGATGCCGAGAAGTTGCCCAGGTGGGGGCCGGCGCCCGCCAGGCCGGCGGCGTGCAGGCGCCGCTCCACGGCGGCCACGCGGCCGGCCCAGTACGCGAGCCACTCCACCGGGTCCGGCCGGCCGTCGCTCGAGGCTCCCGGCGCATCCGACGGACCAGCCTCCTGCTCGGCGACCGCGGTCGCGTCCTCGCCGACGCGGCGGTCCGCCGGGTCCGAGAGCCCGATGATCACGAACCCGGTGCGCCGGCCGCGGAAGCTCAGCGAGCAGAGCTCCCCGTACCCGAGCGGGACGGGAGCGGGGAGGCCGGCGGCGCGTACGCGCGCCAGCATGGCGTCCTCGTTGCGGGCACGGCTCAGGAGCAGCGTGCCCGTGGGGCGGTCGTCGGCGGGGCGCGCGAGCAGGCGCCCGGCCGAGTCGTAGTCCACGTGCAGCCAGCGCTTCGCCCCCTCGAAGTAGCTGCGCGCGCTCGGGGGCGCGAGCCTGTCGCCCACCCCGCAGACGCCGACGCCCTTGAGCTTGACGGCGCGCACCATCGACCCGTCCACGGTCGTGGCGGGCACGTCGACGATCGCCGAGCGGCCGCGCGCCCGGTCGGGCGCGCGCCGCAGCTGCGCGACCCCCAGCAGGAGCTGGCGCGGCAGCGGAAGCGACGCCAGGTCGGCGCGCGCGTGGAGCACCGCATCCATGGGGGACCGGGGCAGGTCCAGCGTTCCGGCGACCGGCCTACACCAGCGGGGTAGCCAACGGGTAGTTACCAGGATTCCACGGCTCCTCCTCGCTCGGCTCCGTGGAGCCGCCGGCGACCCAGGCGATCTCGTCCTCCGTGAGCTCCTGGGAAGGCGCGCCGCCGGTCGGCTCCGGCCCGCCGTCTCCGCTCGTGGCAGGCGCCGGCCCGCCGGCCCCGTCCTTCGGCGCTCCGCGATCATCTTCCATGGCTCTCTCCTCTGCAGAAGCCGTTCACTGCGGCTCGATCCGTTTGTCGCACGCGACCGGGCAGCCGGCGGACCCGGCGGCGTAGAGGTCGTCGAGGGCCGCGTCGCGCAGTCTCTGGGCGAGGTCACCGAGCTCGTCGAGCGTGATCGCGTAGCCCTCAGGCCGGGCGACCGCCAGTCGGGACTCCGCGTCGGCCGGCTCGAGCAGGCGATCGCGGAAGGCCGGGTCGGTCTTGACGCGTGTCAGGAACACGTTGACGTCGTGATCGCCCATGTATCGGTCCTCCCTCTTCGCTCGGGTCAGCGCACGTACATGCCGGAGCCGACGTACCAGTCGGAGCCGACCTTGATGACGTAGGCCCTCTTGGCCTGCTGCTCGCCGGTCGCGGGGTTGTCCCAGGTGTAGCCGGCCCAGCCGCGGCCCTTCTTCGCCGCGGCGATGAGCACCTCGAGGATCTTGACGCCGTTCGGGTCGGTCGCGTCCATGAGGTTCTGACCGACGATCTCCGGCTGGCCGCCGTTGGCCAGCTCGTTGCCCTTGAAGTCCTCGGCGAAGACGTACTGGTCGCCGTGTGTGAACTCCCCGTCCGGGTCGGAGAACTCCTCGAGGGCCGCCGCCCTGCCGTGCGCGCGCACGTAGGCGGCTGCGCGCTCCACGAACGCCACCACCTCGGCCTCGGTGAGCGCCGCCGCCGGCGATGCGGACGGCGAGGCGAGGGCCCGCCCCACGACCGGCAGGTACATGCCCGCCCCGAGCAGCCAGTCGCTGCCGACGCGGGTGATGTAGGCGAGCTTGGGCTCGGGGCGGTCGCCGTGCACCGGGTTCGGCCAGACGTAGGTGAAC